>JAAYLO010000014.1 GCA_012521855.1 Halanaerobiaceae bacterium | reverse complement strand
GTATGGGGAGGATAAGAAAGAGTGAGTTAACACCTGAGCAAATTGCAAATTATAATAGACAGTATTTGGTCTGGATTTGTTCTTTAAATATGTTAAAAGAAACTAGAAGCTCCCGGTATAATAGAGAGAAAATAGAACATAACCTGGATTTTTATCATTATGAAGATATTAATAATATTATATTTGCTAAAGATCGAAAGTATATTTTTGAATAATTTGTTTAAAAAATGAGAGGAGAAATTTCATGGGTGGTGTGAATAAAATAACCCACAAAGAGTTACTAACGTTTTCAAATTTGACAAATTTAGATTGGCATTTTGCTAAGTTAGAACCTAACGAAGAAACAGATTCTGAAGGGAATATATATTATGAGTATAAAAAACTCAAAGACCTTCTGCTCCCTGAATCATTTGTAAAAAAGGTATACAACAAAAAGGCCAGACAATCAGAAGATAAACGTGTATACGGTCTTGACAAACAGGGGAATTACCTTGGTGATAAAGCTGCTTTAGAGGAGATGCGTAGGGAAGCCGGGATTGCCATGGAATACCTGGAGAAATTGGAGGAAGGGGATTGTCAGGAGGGTAGCTTTCTCAATGAATGGGAAGTCATTTATGGAGCAGATAATTATAAGGTTGTAGAGGATTTTTATTCTGATCTGATTGATTTCCAGAGTAAAAATGAGCCCGGTTTCGCAGATACTGAAGAGGAGAAAGAAAAAATATTACGGGATATTTTACTTACCAGAGAAGAGGTTGAAAATGAAAAGGAGAAAATACGCAGACTAAAAATTGTCCTGACTGTGGTTGAAGTAGCTTCAAAAATTATACCACTGGGTATAAAGGCTGTTGTAAAAGATAATGTTCAGATTGGCCTGGGTAATATTTATAAAAAGGAAACCGTCTTCAGTAAAATAAATGCAGGCATAGTAAAAGCCGGCAAGAAAGTAGTGTATATTGACAAGGCAGAAGATTTCATAACATTAACAAATCCGGATACAGTGAAAAATTGGTCACTGGCTCTTATGGGTCTTTCTTCGGATTTTTATGAAATGGGCCTGGAAAATAATATAAAAGAAACCAGTGGTAGGCTGAAGCTGGAGCTAGATAGAGCTACAGCCGAAGCCTATGGCTCTCAGGGTGAAAATGTAGAGGAAAGCAGGATAAATTTAATAAAGAGTTTGACCCTGGAGGATACCGGGCTCAGGGTTGCTGCTTTTAAAAAGGGTAAACAGATTGTAATTTCCTATAAAATAAAAGAAATTCCGGGGAAGGAAAAAAGAAATAAGAAATTACTCCCGGAAGAATATGACCTGCTAAAAATAGTATACTGTAAAATAAGATTTGAGCATAAAGGCTGTGATATTGTTTTTACAGGTTTTGATCAAGCTGCGGAGTTAGCCTTTTTAAGTTCTTTGCTGTATGACAGAAATGCTTCTCTATTTCTGGTAAAACCAGTTTATTTATTTGATAATCTCTATTTTACATATGAGGACCTGGACAAAGAATATAAAGATACAACCGAAATTATAATAGAAGGAGCATTAAGAGCCAGAAAGGAGTTATTCTATAAAGTACTGGGAGTTATCTTTGCCGGAGAAGCCATCCTTACTGCAGTATCATTTATTATTACTTATGAACTTATTAAAGGATTGTTTAAAACTATTTTTAAAAATCAAACCAGAAGTTTTTATAAATACCTGTTAAATGATCTGGAATTTATCGAAGAAGAAAAAATTGTCATACATAAGGGTAAAAAATTCACCATTAAAGGGTATATTACGGATACTTATTTAAATGCAAAATATATTACCTTTAACTTTGAAAGAGAAAAAATTAATGTTAAGCTGGAAGATGCACTTTTATTACTACATGATGTTTATACAAGTATCAACAAAGTTAATAAAGTAGAGCAATATTTAAGAAGAGATACAGAATCAGGACATCTTTTGTATAGAGTAGATTCCCAGACTGACTATCTTTTGAAGAAAAATAAAGAGGGAGTTTATGAGATTGATAAAGAAATAATTTTTTCTACTGATTTAGGATATTTGATGACCCGTTTTGATGGAAAAAGATATGGTGATGGGATTTATTCACGTAAAGCCCAGTATGAAACAGAGCATGATCAATTTTATGCTATGCCGGAGTATTGTGTTGATCTTCCCTTCAGTAATGACTCTGGAAGCTTAATTGTATATTTTTTAAATAATATATCACATTTACAGAGAAGGTTTACAGAGAACAGGAGTACTATTAACTATATTTATCATAATATATTGGATGAGAATATGAAGATTGAGTGTACAGAGGATATTCCAGAGATATGCAGCAGGGAAGAAACATATCTGGAGCAACAGGAAACAACCATGTTTTATTTAAACAGAAAACCAAATGAATATATATTCCTTCCCTATATAAAAAAAGAGGATGGTAATATTGGAGAAGAGATTAGAGATGATTATGTCAATAGTGTGTTTAAGAGTATGATTTTAAGAGAGACTTCCCTGAATGCAGCACGCATAGATCAGTATAATACTATTATAAAAGAATCTCATTATAACAGGTTATTACAAAACAAATTTAATACTGAATTTACTTTTACATATTCATATGATTTCGGAAATATAGAGGCAAAAGATAAGTTTATGAATATTATGGAAGTAAATCCTGAAATGATAAATAAACTTGAGAACAGGACAAATGGAGTAGTAATCAATCATTATCAGGCAGTGCTGGACAGGCTGAAAGAGGATGGAATTGAAAAATACTATCAGGAGCCGGAGCAAAGCCCATATTTCAAGAATGATTATATAGATCTGAATCCTGGTGCAAAATCAAAAATAGAGTATAAATATAATCCAGAGGACAATATTATCGGAGGGGATATATTTATAAAAGATATAAAACAATCCTTCAATTCAGTGCAACAGGTATCAAGTATAAAAAGGGAACCTGCTACTGCTCTGGTGACTGCATCCCTCTTGAATTTTAATATTGAACAATTACCTGAAGATATAAGAAAAAGATGTGAGTTTCTGAATGAAGTGTATTTACAGTATGATCAGAGTTCTGTATCAACTGAAGAAGCAGATCTGTGTGTAGCGAATATAAGTAAAAGCATAGATATATTGCCTGATAGGAAAAATATAGCAAAAGCCAATAATGGAAATGGCAGGAGATTTTTCGAAAATATTATGAAAAGTTAATTCTTCTCTGGGAGTGAAGATAAATTGGGTGATAACTTCAATCTGGTACTTGAGAAAATATTCGGAATAAATCCTGATAGTGATAATGATGAAATACTGAAAAAACTGGATAATGAAATAAAATCAGAGAAAAGAATTAATACTTTTGTCCACAAAAATGAAGATGAAAATGAAATAGTCATAAACTTTAGCCCAGATGAAAACACAAATAAGATTACTAATCTATGTATAGCTGCAGGTCTGCCTAATGATGATTTTGACCGTGCAGAAAAAATATACAAATCAATTGTAAAGGAAGCAGGAAACGATTATAACTATACACTACAGGGAGTTGCAAATACAGGTTCATATGCACAATATGCGGGAATAATGGCAGAAGGCTCTGTCAACAATCAACAGGTACTAACCTATAACAGTTATGGCCTGAAATCATTTACTGAGTTTAATGGTAATGAATTCCTGGGTTACAAGATAGGAATCCTATATTATCTGAATGGTGCTTTTTCTAAGAACCTTGGCTCTATACAAATATATAATGAGCTGGTAAATGAAGGTGTAATTAATAAGGGCAATATAAGCGGAAGATATAGATCTGGTGATACAATAAAAACCAGTAATATGAAAGCAGTTATATTCAAAATCCTGAACAGGTTGCTGGAATTGGACGAGAGTGAAGTGGAAGAACTGGTAGAAAACCATTTTAATCCCCTAATTGTTGAAAGGAAGATGAGGTTTATTGATAAATATCAGCAGTATCTAAATAATAACGGGGATTACCTCATTAATTACATAATGTCATATAATATACCGGCCAGGTTATTCCCACATATCGGAAGTTCATATTTTGTAGATGCATCTTTAAAGCAATCGGAGAGCGGCATCAGCCCTGCTTTAATGAATAGAATCGAAGAGCTGGAAGAAGACAGACTGGATAGTTTAATTAATCCTCACTATGAATGCTTTCAACCCTATGTCCTTTTAAAAGCAGGAGCTAATGGAGAAACAGCCTTAAATAGATCTGGTTCTAAACCACAGATAGGAAATATTTGCAGTAATGTCAGTCTGGATTATTTGAAGGCTCTTGTAAAAGATATTGTTCTTGATCTTGAAAAAAAAGATAAAGATATTCTTAAAAAATTGTTCAGATATCATAGAATTCAGGGTTCCTCAGCAATGCTGGAAGTAATCAAAGACCGCCTGAGATATAGTATGTTCTTACAGAAAAAAACAGCTGAATACAATCTTTATAAAAGCGAATATTTCAAAGAAAACAGGGACCTTTTCAACGAAAATGATAAGATTTATTTACTGGATGAAGCAGTACTGGAACAGCTGGAAAGCAGGATGAGCAAAGAAGAGTTAAACCAGCTGTATCAGTGGGAATTGACCGGAGAGGGGATATTCCTGATTCTATGTGGGAAAGAGGAATCAGAAGATGAAAACAGCGGAAAACAGGATGACAGCATAATCGAATATCACGGCTCTGATTCAAAGCAGAAGTTTGATAACAGTGAAGAAAGATTGAAACTGGAATCAAATGAACCCTCCAGGAACAGGATATACGGCTCCTCAAGACAGGGGAGATATATTGAGGAACTGGATAATGAATACCTCCTCAAGGATGAAGATGCCTATCAGTTCAATAACAGCCAGGGAGCGGGTTTTGAGATACTCAGTGAGAATACATCACCTGAACGGAAAATAAAGATAGACGGCAGGGATATCAGTATAGAATATC
>JAAYLO010000003.1 GCA_012521855.1 Halanaerobiaceae bacterium | reverse complement strand
TTTTAAGCCCTCTGCTTCCTTAAAGCAGTTTTCTTTTGACCGCGAATTATATTCTAACATCTTTGTTTTCCGCTGTCAAGAAGTTTTTTGTCCCTTCAGGCAGGTATTTTTCTTACCTCCTGCCTCATGCTTCTTACTTCTTATTTCCTGTCCCCATATTCCCTGGGCGACATTTATTATCTTAACACCTGTATTTTATTCTGTCAAGGGCTTTTTTTAATTTGCTTCATCCAGTTCAATATTGAATTCTTTATGGCAGAAGTTCTTGTGTTCACAGTGATGATGGTCTTCTTCCACAAATTCTTCATTCCGGTATTGTTTTATAGCTTTATGCAAAGCATCTGCGGCCAGATTGGAACAGTGCATTTTTACTGGAGGTAAACCGTCCAGTGCTTCAGCCACAGTCTGATTACTGATCCTCAAAGCTTCATCAAGTGTTTTCCCCTTAACTAACTCTGTCACCATACTACTGGTAGCTATTGCTGCCCCGCAGCCAAAGGTTTTAAATTTTATATCTTCAATAACATCATCCTTTATTTTTAGATAAAGTTTTATTATATCTCCACATACAGGATTCCCAACTTCCCCAATTGCATCAGCATCTTCTATTGAGCCGACATTTCTGGGGTTAGTAAAATGATCCATTACCTTCTCTGAATACATAATTAAATCATCTCCTTATATTCTTATCCCTCATATAAAGGGGACATACTTCTTGTTTTTTTTATTATACCTGGTAATACTTCTATAACATAATTTATTTCTTCTTCAGTGTTATCTTTGCCAAGAGATAAGCGCAAAGAACCATGTGCTATCTCATGAGGATGTCCAATTGCCAGGAGTACATGGGATGGATCCAGTGATCCAGATGAACATGCAGAACCGCTTGAAGCAGCAATACCCAGCATATCCAGGTTTAAAAGGATTGATTCTCCTTCAATATAACGGAAACAAAAATGTACATTATTAGGCAATCTCCTTTCATCCCTTGGACCATTTAATATAACTTCATCGATATTTTCTTCAATTCCATCTATTAATTTATCTCTTAACCTTCTTAAATAATCAGCCTTTTCCTCCAGATTCTCGCAGGCTATCCTCATTGCCTCTCCAAAGCCGACAATTCCGGCAACATTTTCTGTGCCTGCTCTCCTGTTTCTCTCCTGGGCACCTCCAGTCAGTAATGGAGCAAATCGTACACCCTTTCTGGCGTAAAGTGCCCCTACTCCTTTTGGCCCATATATCTTATGGGAAGAGATAGATAACATATCAACACCCAGTTCTTCCACATCAATGGGAATCTGTCCTGCTGCCTGTACTGCATCAGTATGCATATAGATTCCCCTTTCCTTTACAATCCGGCTTATTTCTTTTATAGGCTCAATTGTGCCTATCTCATTATTTGCCATCATAATACTGACCAGAATAGTATCATCTCTTATAGCTTTCTTTACATCATCAGGATCAACAAAACCCTGTTTATCTACATCCAGATATGTAATTTCAAAGCCCAGATACTTTTCCAGTTGTCTGCAGCTCTCAAGAACAGCAGGGTGTTCAATCCGGGATGTAATAATATGTTTTCCTTTCTCCTGTAATGCCAGGGCTATACCCTTTAACACCGTATTATCAGCTTCTGTTCCCCCTGAGGTGAAGTAAATTTCCCTCTCATCTGCACCTATCGATCTGGCTACCTTTCCCCGGGCTTCGCTGACCGCCTGTGCTGCCTCCCGGCCAGTACTATACACACTGGACGGATTACCATAATGTTCTTTTAAATATGGTTTCATGGCTTCAAATACTTCTTCAGCAACTGGAGTGGTTGCTGCATGATCAAGATATATTTTATTCATTATTTCACTCCCTTATTGTTCATGTCACTACTATAACTGATAAGTTGATCATAATCTCCCCAATTCTGTGATTCCGCTTTCAATTCTGCCAGTGTCACAGAATCAAGAAGTTCTTCTAAATTTTCTTTTATCATAATCCATACTTTCCGGGTTACACAGTTGCCGCCATTATTGCATTTTTCCAGAATATCTTCAGAAAGCACACAATCAGCAGGGGCAATCGGCCCTTCCAGGGCAGTCAAAATATCCTTAACTGTGATCTTTTCCGGTGAATCATTCAGGAGATACCCTCCGTGTGCACCCCTTATACTTTTCACAAGCCCTGATTTGCGTAGACTGGCAAATAGCTGTTCCAGATATTGCTCTGAAATATTCTGCCTCTGTGAAATTTCCCGCAGCGGTATAGCTCCACGGTACTCATTATTAGCCAGGTCTATAATTGCTCTTAAACCATACCTGCCCCTGGTTGATATCCGCATAAGATTGCACCCTTTCTTAATCCCGAGTATTTTTATCAACTTTGCAAAGTTATTCTAACACATTTTTTTAATGATGTCAATGAAAAATAATCACAATTTACCTGTAGCTATAGTCATTTTTCTTAAGCTGTATTTTATTCGAAGTTTTCTCTACTAAAACCTTATGCAATCTCTCCATTCTGGCAGGCTCTATCAGGAACTTTATTATAACACCATCATTGGTATACTGTGTGTCCAATATCTCTGCATGGAAGGCTTCCAGCTGGCCCATTACTGTCCCAAATAATTGATAATTTATACTGACTTCCATCTCATAAAACAATTCCAATTTTCGCCTGCCGGCTTCAGCTATTGCCATTCTGGCTGTATCACCATAAGCCCGGATTAGACCGCCTATCCCCAATTTTGTCCCGCCAAAATACCTTGTCACAACAATTACTGTATTGGTCAACTCCGCTCCCATTATAGCCTGTAATACAGGGGGGCCTGATGAACCTGCCGGCTCTCCGTCATCATCAGAATATCTCAGGGCATTATCTCCAGAACCGAGAACATATGCTGAGACATTATGTGTTGCATCATGATACATTCTTTTTATCCCGTTTATGAAATCTTTTACTTCATCCTCATTATCTGCCCTGCTTATACTACCATAGAACTTACTATCTTTAACTTTATTTATAACCTGTATTTTCTTTGCAGGTGTATACAAAATCTCTTCCATAATTTCAACCCCTAAAACATTTTAAGCAGTTCAGTCCTCATTATTCCCTTCTCGATAATGATCAAGACGTTTTTTTATGGCAAGTTCATTACTGTTTTGACCAGGATAGTAAAATTTCAGTCCTTCCAGCCCCTCAGGTAAATACTGTTGTTTTATATAATTGCCGGGATAATCATGCGGATATTTGTAGTCTATCCCATGGCCGAGTTCCTCTGCACCCCTATAACTGGAATCACGGAGATGTGCAGGGACCATACCGGTATCATTATTTCGTACAAATTCCCTGGCAGAACTTATGGCCCTAACAACAAAATTGCTCTTACGGGCCATAGATATATAAAGGACCGCTTCGCCCAGCGGTTTTTGTGCTTCAGGCATCCCTACAAATTCCACTGCCTTTACTGCAGCATGGGCCAATAAAAGAGCCTGGGGATCAGCCAGACCCACATCCTCTGCAGCATGGATCATCACCCTTCTGGCAATAAACCGGGGATCTTCGCCTGCTTCCAGCATTTTTGCCAGCCAGAACAGGGCAGCATCAGGGTCTGAACCCCGCATACTCTTTATAAAAGCAGAAATAATATCATAATGATTGTCACCGTCTTTATCATAATTTAATATTTTTTTCTGCATGGATTCAGCAATAACATTTTTATCGATATATATTTTCCCTGTCTTATCAGGAGCTGTAGTCAAGACGGCCAGTTCCAGTGCATTCAGGGCTGTCCTTCCATCACCTTCAGATAATTCAGCGATGGTCTCCAATTCCTCTTCTCCTATTTCAACATCAAAATCTCCCAGGCCTCTTTCCCTGTCAACAAGGGCCTTCTTCAAAATATTAATAATATCTTCTTTTGATAATCTATTCAGCCTGAATATCCTTGACCGCGATAAAAGGGGTGAATTTACTTCAAAATAGGGATTTTCAGTGGTTGCCCCGATCAAAATAACGATTCCTTCTTCGACAGCCGGCAGAAGTGCATCCTGTTGGGCTTTATTGAATCGATGTATTTCATCGATAAATAAAATAGTCTTTCTATTATGTAATTCCAGGCTCTTTTTTGCCCTTTCTATGACTTCACGAATCTCCTTAACACCTGATGTCACGGCATTTAGACGGACAAAGTCTGAACTGGTTCTTCTGGCTATAACATGAGCAATACTGGTTTTGCCTGTACCTGGAGGACCATACAAAATTAAGGACTGTAACCTGTCAGCCACAATAGAGCGGTATAACAATCTGCCTTTCCCGAGAATCTCTTCCTGGCCGTATATCTCATCCAGATCACGCGGCCTCATTCTATATGCCAGCGGTTTATCTCTATCAGAAAAATTATTTTCAAAAAGATTAATTTTAAACACCTCCAGTATACAAAACCTGAGTCTCTGTTATTATTATCTTTACAGGAATATCGTATTTTTCTACTGGCAGGCTTTCCTGTAAAAAATCGTTATAGGCCAGGCCGATTGTCAGGATATTCT
>JAAYLO010000178.1 GCA_012521855.1 Halanaerobiaceae bacterium | reverse complement strand
GCTCTCAACAGTATTTATTCTGACTTTCATTGCCGGCCGTGACCCCATTGCCCATCTTCTGGCCGGAGGCCTTATTCTCGGGGCTTTTTTCATGGCCACAGATATGGTTACTACCCCGGTAACAAAGACAGGCCGCTGGATCTTTGGTATTGGTGCAGGTTTCATTGTTGTTCTAATCCGGCTCTGGGGCGGCTTACCGGAAGGCGTTTTATATTCAATTCTGTTGATGAATACAGCAGTTCCCTTAATCGATCGCTTTACAAAACCGCGTAGTTTTGGGGAGGTGTCATAGAATGAAAAAATTAATCCTGACCCTGACCATAATCGGGCTGATTTCTGCTCTGGCACTGGCATATATTTATCAAATAACCGCTCCCTTAATAGAGGGAGAGGAGGCTCTTGCCAGAAAGAAAGCTGTCCTCGATGTTTTACCTGAATCAGATAGTTATACCGAGGTTGTGAAGAATGGTATTATCTTTTATGAGGGGAATGTAGAGGGTGAAGTAGCGATGAGTGTATCAGGCGGAGGCTTTAATGGAGAGATAAAACTCATGATCGGAGCAAACCCCTTTGAAGGGAAGATTTATAAAATCACGGTGTTGAACCATTCTGAGACACCAGGCCTGGGCTCAAAGATTACTGATGATGAGTTTACCAGTATTTTTGCGGGGAAACCCTTTGGTAAATACCAGGTAGTAAAAAGGCCTGTCTCTAATCCTATGGAAGTAGAGGCTATCTCAGGAGCTACTATATCATCACAGGCAGTTACAGATATAATTTCCGATGCGGTAAATAGGATGAGGCTCGCATATGGAGGTGGAGCCTGATGGGTTTTTTAAGGGATTTTACAAACGGTTTATGGAATGAGAATCCAACTTTCAGGATTGTTATCGGGATGTGTCCTACACTTGCTATAACTAATCAGGCTATTAATGGCCTGGTTATGGGTCTTGCCACTACTTTTGTGCTTCTGGCCTCTGAGATAGTTGTTTCACTTATAAAAAAACTGGTACCAAATGAAGTCCGCATACCCAGCTATGTAGTAATTATTGCCACCTTCGTTACCTTTGTTGATTACTTTCTGAAGGCTTTTCTGCCTGATGTGGCTGCAGCATTGAGTCTTTTTATACCATTGATTGTGGTTAATTGTATAATACTTGGTAGGGCAGAAGCCTTTGCTTCAAAAAACCCAGTTAAGAACTCTATTGCAGATGCCCTGGGGATGGGGCTCGGTTTTACCTGGGCACTGGTACTTTTGAGTGTTATTCGTGAATTCCTGGGTTCAGGTTCTGTTTTCGGGTTTCGGTTACTGGGGAATTGGTACCCCCGGATGACTATCATGCTCCTTCCTGCCGGTGCCTTTATTTCACTGGGTTTGCTGATGGGTGTCATGAACCTGATTTCCAGGAAAAAATCCGGAAAAGAGGTGAACTAGGATGGAAGAATTCACCCAGATATTGTTGTTATTTGCGAGTACAATTCTGATAAATAATTTTATCCTGGTAAGGTTTCTCGGGATCTGTCCCTTCCTTGGAGTTTCCAGACAGATAAGTACAGCCTTCAGTATGGGTCTTGCCACTACTTTTGTTATGACTCTTACCGGTATGGCTGCCTGGCTTATAAATACCTATATACTGGAGAAGTTTAATCTGCCGTTTTTACAGTACGTTATATTTATCCTGGTTATTGCCTCACTGGTACAATTTGTGGAGATGTTCATCAAAAAGACCAGCCCGGCATTATACAAAGCACTGGGTATTTTCCTCCCATTGATTACAACCAATTGTGCTATTTTGGGTCTGGCTTTGTTGATACCTCAAAATGGATATGGTTTCATAAAGAGTGTAGTTTTTGGTTTTTCAGCAGGTGCAGGATTTACACTGGCAATTGTACTGATGGCCGGTTTGCGGGAAGCCATTGAATTTTCTGATATTCCGGAAGTACTGAAAGGTGTTCCGATCTCATTAATTATTGCAGGCATTATGGCCCTGGCTTTTATGGGTTTCTCTGGAATGATACCTGGATAAAATCCTTTTGTTCAAATAAAACAACGGAGGTGAGATGATGAGTCTAAAAATATATTTAGTTTCACTTATAAGTATGGGAGGCCTTGGAGCATTACTGGCCATTGGTCTGGGTTTTGCTGCAAAAGCCTTTAAAATAGAGACGGATGAACGTATTGACAGGATAGATGAAGCACTCCCTGGAGCAAACTGTGGCGCCTGTGGTTTTGCCGGATGTTCTGCACTGGCTGAAGCTATTGTCAGAGGAGAAGCCCCAGTTAATGCCTGTCCTGTAGGCGGGAGTGCAACAGCAGAGTTAATTGCAGAAATAATGGGTACAGAGGCAGCAGCATCTGAAAAAAAAGCAGCCCAGGTACTCTGTAACGGGGGCCTGGAAGAAACAGAGCAACAGGCTGAATATCAGGGAATACAGAGCTGTAAAGCAGCAAATATGGTAAGCGGGGGTACAAAATCCTGTCAATACGGCTGTCTGGGCCTGGGTGATTGTGTTCTCGCCTGTCCCTTTGATGCGATAGTAATGAATGAAAACGGCCTGCCGGAAATAGATGTTGACAAATGCACAGCCTGTGGAGAATGTGTCCGTGCCTGTCCCAGGAGTATAATCACACTGGCACCGGTAAGTAAAAAAAATCATATCAGATGTTCTTCACATGATCAGGGAAAGGTAGTGCGGAAAATCTGTGCAGTAGGCTGTATTGGTTGCGGTATCTGTGTGAAAACCTGCCCAGTAGGGGCAATAAGCATGGTAGAAAATCTGGCTGTTATAGATTATGAAAAATGTATCAACTGCGGATTATGTGCTGAAAAGTGTCCCACAAAAACTATAGAATTTACCGGGAGAAAGATTGAAACAATAGAGATAACAGAAAAATGCGTTGGCTGTACCCGTTGTGCAAAGGAGTGCCCGGTTGAGGCCATCGCGGGAGAATTGAAACAGAAACATGAGATAAATCCTGAGCCCTGTATAAAATGCGGCATCTGTTATGAAGTCTGTAAGGTAAAAGGAGCCATTGCCGTAACTTATAAAAAAGAGCAGTAAATACATGTAAAAGGGGTGCTTACTCAGGCACTCCTTTATTTTTTAGATACAAAATTATTCCAGGAAGAAAAAAGGATATTTATAACAAACAGCTAATTATAAATGTATGGAAAAATACTGTTTCCCGTCTGGAGAGGGGATTTTCTTTATGAGAAGAAAGAGATGTATGTTAATACTCTTTTTTAAACTATATCAGGAAATAGATTTAAAAAAACAGAAGAGGTGAAATATGAGTAAATATGTAGATCTCAGTAATGATATTTTTGATGATATGCCTGTATATCCCAATGACAGGAAAGTAAGATTGTATCAGGATAAATTTTTAGATAAGGACAAATACAATAACCATATCCTGGAAACTGGTATGCATGCAGGTACCCACATTGACGGCCCCATGCATTTAACTGACTGTAAAAGCTATATCGGTGAGCTCTCCCTGGACCGGTTTACCGGAAGGGGTTCCCTCCTTGACGTTAGAGGTGAAAAAATTATCACTTATAAAGAAAAATATGAAGATAAGGTCCGTGAGGGGGATATTGTTTTACTCTATACCGGTCATAGTGAAAAGTATGGCAGTGAAGAATATTATACTGAACAGCCGGTTATTGATGAGAGACTGGCAGAATTTCTTATTACTAAAAAGATAAAAATGATCGGGATGGACTTACCCTCACCTGATCAATACCCATTTGACATACATAAAAAGTTTTTCCGGAAAGGGATTCTCATTATTGAGAATCTGCGGAATCTCTCAGAATTGCTTTATGTAGAGGAATTTGAGCTGCTGGCTTTTCCCTTAAAGATAAAGGCTGATTCTTCTTTATGCAGGGTAGTAGCCAGGGTCCTGGATTAGAGAGATATGGACTTGACAGCTTTAAGGTTTTTTCCGGGAAAAAGGAGATAATTGAAGGATATAAAAAGAGAATAGACTCTGCTGATTACACAGACACAAAGTTTTTGCAATTAAGGAGAGAGGATTTCAGGAATATAAGAATCCAGGAGTGGAAGTGAAATAAATAAAAAGGGATGGAAGGAGATATTCTTGTGAAGAAGAGGGTCTTGATTCTATACAAGCGGATATTACTGTTCTCTTTGATGATTATCAGCGGCGGGGTTCTTGCCTCATATGCCGGTAATGGAAGTAATATACTGACCATTGAAGCAGAAGACGGTACTATAAATGGCCTGAGGATTGTTAATGATGACAGTGCTTCCGGCGGGGCTTATGTAGATGGATTTGATTCAGACGGCAAGAATCTTGTACTTACTGCTGAACTCCCCGCGGATGCAGTTTACCAGGTCCTTGTGCGATATAAAACATATTCAGGAGACAAGACCAATTATATATATCTTAATGGTACTAAAGTTGCGGATTTTGTTTTTAAAGACACCGCTGAATGGAAGGAAACTATAATTGGGCAATTTAAACTAAAAAAAGGAAAAAATACCCTCAAGATAGCATCATTCTGGGGCTGGATTGGAGTGGATTATGTCCAGTTTGTAGGAGGGACTGATGCCCCCGTAAAAAGGGTAGATTTGAGCGCAGAAGACGGGAATACAATAGGACTGGACAGTTCACTTATACTTAATGCCAGGGCAGATACTGCCGCTGAATACTGTTTTTTTGTCAGGGAAAAAGGAGGGCAGTGGGAAAAACTGGGTGATTATAGTGAAAATTCAGGCTGCATCTGGCTGCCTCCTTCAATCGGTGAATTTGAATTTATGGTATGGGCCAGGAG
>JAAYLO010000177.1 GCA_012521855.1 Halanaerobiaceae bacterium | reverse complement strand
CCAGAGCTCATCACCCCTCTTTAAAAACTTTGTGCCCCGGTCACGGGGATTGGTGAATTCCGTAAGGCTGTTTTCCCTGTCAGTCAGGGAGACCATTGTCTTTATCATCTCTCTCCTGCCGCTTCTTATGATCATCTCCATCTCTGCCCTGGCAGTCTCGATATATTCATTATTATCCCTTTTTTCTATTATCTCTTCAGCTGTAAGGGCATATATGGCAGTGGAAGCAGCCAGCAGCAAAAGAAGAAGGCAAAAACTATCAGGCTCCTTTTCATCTATATAAACCCCCTTATATTTTTCTTGTCCACGAAAATTTAATCCTTTAATCACGCATGGCCTCAACAGGCTCCAGTTTTACTGCCCTGCGGGCCGGGAAAATACAGGCTGCTGTGACAATAATAATCCCCAGGAAAAAGGAGAAAATCGTATTGCTGATTGAAGCCTCTGGGTAAATCATGGTTGAGAAGAGAATATCTGTATCCATCCCTGACAGGGCCTGGGCATAGTCAAAACCTACTTTGCCCAGATATGCATTAACACCATAACCGGCCAGGGCTCCCGCAAAACTCCCCACTATACCCATAAAAGCACCTTCGATGAGGAAGAGCAGGAGTATCTCCTTCTTCTCCAGGCCCAGTGCGCTCATCATTCCGATCTCCTTTGTCCTCTCCCGGACAATCATGATCATGGTATTGATCACAACAACACAGGACAGGAGTACCAGGAAGATATAAATGAAATTGAAGATCATCTCTGACAGGTCCATCAAGGGTATCAGGTCACTGGTTTCCCGGTAACTTAAGGCCAGATAATGCTCTCCTCCTTCTTCTCTGTCCAGGAATTCCCTCACTACCGGTAACACTGTGGCAACCTTCTCCCTGTCAGAAAGGAAGAGCAGCAATTCCGTTGCCTGGCCTTCCATCTCCAGGAATATCCTGGCCTGGTCCAGGGGGAGATAAAAAACTGCCTCATTCAGGAGTTTCAGGTCGCTTTCCAGTCTGCCGGTTATCGTGAAGGTCACACCCTTCAGGGAACCGAAAGCTGTATTAAAGAGTATGGTTATCTTATCCCCTACCCGGGCATTGATCTTCTCAAGGAGGGAAGTACCCATTACTGCTTCCCGCCGGCCGGGCTGCACCATCCGCCCCTCTTCCAGTAAGCCTTCAATATCGGTAAATGTTGATTCCAGGGCAGGGTCTACCCCCCAGCCGCTCATGGTAACCAGTTCCTCTTCAGTACTGACCATCGCTGCAAATTTTATTCTGGGAACTACCCCCTCAACACCATCTATTACTGCAAGGCCTGTAATCATCTCATCCAGCCCTTTTTCAGCAAAACCATCTACAGGGTGGTAAAGTGTCAGGAGCCGTTCTTTTTTCCAGTATTCCCTGTCTACTATCTTGATATGCCCGGAATTATACTGTATATGATCAGCAGTAATAGTATCTATCATACCCTCTACCAGCCCCCTGGAAAAGACGACGATCATCACCCCGAAGGCTATGGCTATAATTGAAACAAATGTCCTCAATTTGCTCCTAAAGAGATTCTTGAAAGCGATTTTTATCAAATAATCCACTTCAGCATCCCCCCTGGTGATGATAGATAGATTCTATGGGATCCTTGTCTGCTGCCCAATAAGCAGGTAAAATACTGGAGAGAAGTGAAACAATTACCCCGAAAGCAAAGACTTTGATAAAGGCAGCCGGATTCCAGACTCCATAGGTT
>JAAYLO010000176.1 GCA_012521855.1 Halanaerobiaceae bacterium | reverse complement strand
GATTATTTCACCACCCCTTTGCGGCAAGACCACCCTCCTCAGGGATCTGCTCCGGATTATCAGTGACGGCATGCCGGAGCGGGGCATAAGGGGGAGGAAAACGGCTCTTATTGATGAACGTTCGGAAATTGCCGGGGCATATAATGGTGTTCCGGTGAATAAAATAGGAAAAAGGACAGACTTGCTTGATAACTGCCCTAAAGCTGAAGGAATTATACTCATATTGAGGTCCATGTCACCTGAGGTTATTGTAGTTGATGAAATCGGACGGGAGGAAGATATAGCGGCAATCAGGGAAGCAGTAAATGCAGGGGTCAGTCTGCTGGCCAGTGTTCATGGCAGGGATCTTCAATCTCTGATCCTCAGGCCGTCTATAAAAAAACTCATCGAGGATAAGATCTTAGAGAGATATATTGTTCTAAGCAGGAGGAAGGGTGTTGGTACAGTGGAGGCTGTTCTGGACAGGGAAGGCAAGGAGGTAAGATGGATTGGTTAAAACAATAGGGGCTTTACTGATTCTCCTTTCCGGAAGTTCGATTGGCTGGATTATCAGTAATATTTATCTGGACCGGGTCAGGGAATTAAGGGAACTGCAGCTGGCCATTAATATAATCAATACAGAAATCACTTATGGGAAAACGATTCTTTCACGGGCCCTGATCAGGGCTGCAGAAAACCTGAGTTCCTCAATGCGCCTGATTTTTCTGGAGTCTGGCAGGGCGTTAACAGCGGGGACCGGGAAGACTTTTCATGAGCTCTGGGCAGAAACTATAGAAAAATACCGGGAAGGGCTGAACCTGAATAAGGAGGACCTGGTAATTCTGATGAATTGGGGACTACAGATTGGTGTTTCAGCACTGGAAAATCAGTCTGCCCTGAATAAACTGGTAATAAAAAGACTGGAATTACAGGAGAAAGAAGCCCTGGAATTTGCTTCAAAACGGGTGAAAACAGCCCGTTATGCAGGAGTTTTGCTCAGCTTAATGATAATTATACTTTTTTATTAATGAGGGGTGAAAATGGACATAAATTTAATATTCCGGATTGCCGGAATCGGTATCTTTATTTCCATAATAAATATAGTTTTAAAACAGGCCGGTAAAGAAGAGCAGGCCCAGATGCTGACTCTGGTCGGGGTAATCATCGTCCTGATGATAGTAATTCAATTGATTGGCGACCTGTTCAATGATGTCAGGACAGTTTTTAAGTTCTAGGTGATGCTATGCTGATAATCCAGGTTGTCGGCCTTGCTGTATTGTCTGCTATTTTGATAATTGTAATCAGACAGGAAAAACCGGAGATAGCCTTTCTTTTGAGTATAATAACCGGCCTGGTAATACTCGCCATGATAATCAAAGAACTCGCTGTAGTGGTAGAATTGTTAAACCGCCTGGCAGAAAAGGCACAGATTGATATGTTTTATTTCCAGACGATTATAAAAATTATCGGGATTGCATATCTGGGTGAATTTGGGGCAGAGATAACGAGGGATAGCGGTGAGAGTGCTCTGGCGGGGAAAATAGAACTGGCAGCTAAAATCTTGATCATGATTATCTCTATCCCGATCATGTTGTCACTGGCAGAAACCATAATCAGTTTAATTCCTCCATAAAATAGAGAACTGGTGGATGAACAGGATGATAAAATTGAGAATTTCTGTGATAGTGATATTTTTCTTTATATTCCTTTCTCCAGCCTTTGCAGGGGATTCCAGTACAGCAGTGTCTTCAGTTCAGGATGATATTATCAAAAGCCAGCTGGAAAACTTAAACTTAAGTGAACTGCAGAAAGAGATAAACAAAATCAACAGGGAGATTGAAAGGTATCTGCCGGACTTTGATCTGAAAGAGCTGGCAGGAAAATTGCTCAAAGGAGACAGTGATTTTAGCTTTCTGGATCTTATCAGGGCTTTTTTTAGCTATCTCGGGAAAGAGATAAGTGCCAATATAAGTCTGCTGGGCCGGATAATTGTTCTGGCTGTTTTGAGTGCAGTCCTCAGTATTTTTCATCAATCCTTTTCCAGTAAAACTATCAGTGATACTGCAAATATGCTGGTTTTTCTTTTGATTTCGGTCCTGATTATACAGGCTTTCCGGCTGGCTGTACAGACAGCTATAGAAACTCTTGACAATATGGTTTTATTTATTCAGGCTTTATTACCGGTTCTTTTATCCTTACTGATCAGCCTGGGTGCTTTGAGCTCAGCTGCTGTTTTTCAGCCACTTACTTTTTTGATGATTACAGCAATAAGCAGTGTTATCAGATATACTGTCTTTCCCCTGATCTTTCTGGCAATGGTTATGAGTATTGTCACAAAGATAAATGAAAACATCAGCCTGAGCAGACTGGCTTCTTTATTTAAAGAAATTGGTATCAGTATATTGGGCCTGGCGATGACTTCCTTCATCGGTGCTTTATTATTACAGGGAGGGGTTGCAGCAGTAACTGACAGTATCTCTTTAAGAACAGCCAAATACCTGACCGGTAACTTTGTCCCGGTAATTGGTAAAATATTTGCTGATGCCGTTGAACTTATTGCAGGCTGTTCACTTATCTTAAAAAACGCTGTCAGTATTGCCGGAATGTTAATCATTATTATAATAATATCTTTTCCGCTAATAAAGATAATCTCCCTGATCTTTGTTTATAAACTGACAGCAGCTGTGATACAACCTGTGGCAGATCAGAGACTGGTGGAGATTCTGAATGACACGGGCAGTGGTTTGATCATGGTTTTCCTGGTTCTTTCAGCAGTTTCAATCATGTTTTTTATAGCAATCACTATTATTGCCGGTGTTGCCAATATTACTGTGATGATGAGATAAGTTAAAGAGGTGTTGACTAAATGGCCGTGGTGATTCAGTGGATCAGGAATCTGCTTTTCATTATACTTTTCACAGCACTACTGGAAATGTTCCTGCCTGAGAATAATCTGCGTAAATATCTCAGAGTAGTAATGGGCTTTTTTGTAATCAGTATCCTGCTTTCCCCCCTTGCCCTGGTCATGAAACAGGACTTTTCAGGTTTACATAAGATCATACCGGAGACTTATATAAACTCCAATTGGGAGGAAATTGAAAAAAGAGCTGCTGATCTCAATGATACCAATCAGGCCCTGTTACTGGATTATTACCGGAAAAGAATTGAAGAACAGGTTAGGGAGCTCATTAAATTGGAATATCCGGATTTCAGGGAAGATATTCAGCTTACTCTGGATGATAATTACGGGATAAATAGTATAAAAATAATACTCCTTGACGAAGCCGTTGAATATATTGATATAGAACCTGTGAAGATCGATGGAAGAGACAGTACTGGAGAGGAATCCGCCGGAGAGTTGTACCAGTATAATTATGAAAGGGAGAAATTGAGGTATAATCTGGCGCAATTTTTTCAAATAAGCCAGGATAAAATTGATATTTTCTTCAAGGCTGGAGGAAGATAAATGGGAATTATGGAAGAGTTAAAAAAAATATTTACCGGGGACAAAAAAGCAGAAGCCGGGGACAAAAAACCAGAAGCCGGGAACAAAAATTTCCTGAAAAATCTTGTAGTTCTCGGCATGCTTGGTATCTTTATTCTGCTTATATCAGACCTCTTTGTAATTAAAGAAGCCGGAAACCAGAGTTTAGAACCAAATCATACAGAAAAAATTGAAATGGATTATGAAAACAAGGTTAACAGCCAGCTGGAAGAAATTGTGGGCTCAATAAAGGGGGTTGGTAAGGTAAAGGTAAGTGTTTATATCAGGGAATATACAGGATATGAATATGAATATAATACCAGCAGGATCAATAAGACAACAGATGAGACAGATAAGAATGGCGGGAAGAGAGAGATAATCGAAGATAATATCCGGGATGAGCTTGTTATCATCAAAGATGTATCCGGTAATGAAAAACCGGTTTTACGTAAAGAAACCGGGCCGGAGATTGAGGGGATTCTAATAGTAGCCCAGGGTGCTGAAAACAGCCATGTAAGGTATCAGATAATTAAGGCCATCAGCAGCCTGTTAGATATTCCAGTACACAGAATCAGTGTTCTTCCATATGAAAGGGGGTAAAATAATTTTGTTGAAAAGAAAACTTATCTGGACAATGATTTTAATGATCTGGGTTGGAATGGTGACATCAATTATTATTTATCAGGGGAATGAATATCTCGAGTTTCAGCCGGTCAGTTCTGATAATCCGGTACTTATCGATAATCTTGAGATCATTGAACCTGGTGTAACAGAACAGAGTACTATTAATTTCAGCAGGGCAAAAGATGAAGCCGGCGGAGAAACAGACTTTTTTATTGAGTACAGGATAGAAAGAGACCGGTCCAGGAGTGAGCAGCTCAGTATCCTTAAGGAGATAATTAATAACCCGAATACGGATGAGGCCAGTAAAAAAGAAGCCCAGCGCAAACTCCTTGCCATAACAGATAAAATGGAGAAAGAACTGGAGATTGAAAGCCTGATAAGGGCCAGGGGTTATAAAGAAGCCCTTGCCTATATACATAATGAGGCAGTCGATGTGATAATACATACAAACGGACTGGAAAAGGAAGATGTGGCCAGGATAGGGGATATAATTGTCAAGGTGACGGGTTTCAGTACAGAAGATGTAACCATTATTGAAAAGAAGATAAAAGATTAAGACTAAAAAATTACAGACTACTGACCGGGATGGTCAGTAGTTTTTTTATGAAGGATTTTTTGTCTCAGTATAGAATTAAATATAAGTAGAATAATATACTTGCTTTTGTTTTTGAAATTGGATAAAATTATATAGCAAGTGGTAAAATATCTTTAATATAAGGGGGGAGTATATGTGAACCTGGAAAAAGTAAAAAAATTGATAGATATGATCAGTTCCACTGACATCAGTGAAATAGAGCTGGAAGATGACGGTTCAAAGATCAGGATAAAGAGAGGTTATCAGAAAATAGAGTATCCTGTTGATGATATTGACCAGGACCTTAAGGTTCCATATAAGATTAGTGAAGTAAAAGAAGAGGAAAACAGCAACCAGGAAACAGTTTCTGCTCCTATGGTAGGTACTTTCTACCGGGCACCTGCTCCTGATGCAGAACCCTATGTGGAAGTTGGTGATATTGTTAATCCTGGTGATATATTATGTATCATTGAGGCAATGAAACTGATGAATGAAATAGAGGTAGAAACAAGGGGCAAGATTGTGGACATTCTCGTTAAAAACGGAGAACCTGTTGAATATGGTGAACCTCTATTTATTATTGAACCGCTATAAGGGGGAATAAGATGTTTAAAAAGGTACTGGTGGCAAATAGAGGAGAGATTGCTGTAAGGATTATCAGGGCGTTGAGGGAATTGAACATTGCTTCAGTGGCTGTTTATTCAGAGGCAGACCGGGATTCCCTGCATGTAAAGATGGCAGATGAGGCTTATTGTATAGGTCCTTACAGTTCAACCCTGAGTTATTTAAATATACCCAGCATCATGAGTGTTGCTGAAATTTCAGGGGTAGAAGCCATACATCCTGGCTATGGATTTCTGGCAGAAAATGCTTATTTTGCTGATGTGTGTGAAAGCAGCGGGATAAAGTTTATCGGGCCTTCATCAAATGTAATTGAGGTAATGGGTGATAAAGTCCGGGCAAGGGAAACAGTAGCCCGGGTCGGTGTTCCGGTTGTACCAGGTACTGAAGAGAATCTGGATAATCTGGAAAAGACCATGGAATTTGCCAGAAAAGTCGGCTATCCTGTTATTATTAAGGCTACTGCCGGTGGCGGCGGGAAGGGTATGCGTATTGTAAACACTCCGGAGGACCTGGAAAAAGCAATACAAACCGCAAAAACTGAAGCAAGAGCAGCTTTTGGGAATGGCGAGGTTTATCTGGAAAAGTTTGTTGAAGAGCCCCGTCATATAGAGTTTCAAATTCTGGCTGATGAACATGGAAATGTTGTCCACCTTGGAGAAAGGGATTGTTCAATACAGCGCAGGCATCAGAAAATACTGGAGGAGGCTCCGTCACCTGTCCTTACTGATGAGTTAAGAAAAAAGATGGGGGATTTTGCCGTCAAAGCTGCAAAATCAGTTAATTATAATAATGTAGGCACTGTGGAATTTCTGCTTGATAAAGATAATAACTTTTATTTCATTGAGATGAATACCAGAATCCAGGTAGAACATCCCGTAACAGAGATGATTACAAGTATAGATATAGTGAAAGAACAGATCAAGATTGCTGCAGGGGAAAAACTGCCCTTTAAGCAGAAGGATATAGTAATCGATGGTGTATCCCTGGAGTGCAGAATCAATGCAGAGGATTCAGGAAGGAATTTTATTCCTTCCCCGGGTGAATTGAAAACCTATATTGTCCCCGGAGGGCCGGGTGTAAGGGTTGACAGTGGTGTGTATCAATCTTATCAAATCCCGCCTTATTATGATTCCATGGTGGCCAAATTGATTGTCTGGGAAAAAGACAGGGAAAAGGCACTGCTCAGGATGGAAAGGGCCCTGAAAGAATTTGTAATTGAGGGCATTCAGACAACGATTCCCTTTCATCTGAAGATATTGGAAAATGAATATTTCCGTAAAGGTGACTACAACACTAATTTTATACATAGAAGAATTGAGATTAAAGATTAAAATTTTAAAAAGGGGTGAAATGATTAATGGCTGGTAATGAAAATCTGGGTACAATTAAAATTGCCAATGAGGTTGTTGCAATCATTGCAAGTCTGGCAGCAAGTGAAATTGAAGGGGTTTACAGTATGAGCGGCGGTGTAGGCAGCGGGATTGCCGAGATGTTTGGACAGAAGAAGGGTGTAAAGGTTGAGACCGGAGAAGATGAGTGTATTGTGGATCTTTCTGTTATTATAGAATATGGGATTTCAATACCGGAAGTAGCCGGGAATATACAGAAAAATGTTAAGGAAGCAATAGAAAGCATGACCGGCTTGAATGTGGTTGAGGTTAATGTACATGTCCAGGGTGTACATTTTACAAATGATGATAACATTGTAGAAAAGGGTGAATAGGTCAGGTAATACTTGACCTATTTTTGATAAAATTATAAATTCCGAAACGGGGTGTTTTCATGGATCTATTCTATAGATTTGTTATTTTCTTCATGGCAGTATTGCTTCTATTTGCTTCAATGTCAATGGCACTTTATGCTTTCGGCCTGGCCAGTCCAGACAGGCTGCCCGGTCTAATCTATGGATTACAGGGAAGATGGGAAATGGGAATTCTCTTTCTCCTTTTGTTTGCAGCCGGGGCCTGGGTTATATATCCCTTTTTCACGAGGGAGAAAACTACTGCATCGATAAAAACAACAGAAACAGGGAGCATCGACATTACCCTGGATGCACTTGATAGTTTGATTAAGAATATTGCTATAGAGCAGGAAGGGGTTGTTTCATTAAGCAGCACCCTGAATACTACTGATACAGGATTACAGATCAGTCTGAAGACAGAGATTTATCCCAGTATGTCTATACCGCAGATTACGCAAAGCCTGCAGGAACTTGTAAAAACATATATTGAAGAAACTACAGGTGTTTCAGTTACAGAGGTGAGGATATTAGTTGAAAAAATCAGCAAGCTCAATGATAATATAATTAAATGAGGTGTGCTTTGATGGAAAATGATTTCTGGAAGCAGCTCTCTGAGATTTTTAAAAAACATAAAGGGAAGACTGTGGGTACATTTCTTGGTTTATTTTTAGCTATCCTGATATTGTTGTTGGGATTCTGGAAGACTATATTGATAGCTCTATGTACCCTGGCAGGATATTATATCGGAACACGCCTGGATATAGAAGGAGATTTCAGGAAACTGCTGGACAAATTGCTTCCTCCCCATTTTAAAAAATGAAACAGGATAGATACAGATTACAAATAGAAATTGATGGAAAGAGGATAATTATGATAAAAACAAGTCGTCATCAGGAACGGATATGGGCTATGCAGTTAATCTACAGCCTTGACCTGACAGGAGATCTTGATATCAGTACAGCAAGAGAAAGGATAAGACAATTGAAGGAACAGGAAATGCTCTCTCCTGATAAGAAATATTATTTTGAAGAACTTGTAGAAGGTGTATTGGCAAATAGAGCAGAACTTGATGAGATCATCCGCCAGAAGGCCCTGGGCTGGGATTTTGAACGGATAGGATATCTGGAGAAGAGTATTTTGAGAATTGCCCTCTTTGAATTACAAAGCGGGATTCCTGTTGGAGTGGCAATAAATGAAGCTGTTGAACTGGCAAAGAATTATATTGACGAAAAATCAGCCAGATTCATTAATGGTATACTGGCAGACAAGACTTCACCCGGTGAACAGTAAAATATCCTTTATACATAGCCCTGTCATCAGGGCTGTTTTTTTGTGCAAAATAACGCAAATATATAGAATATTTGACAAATTATACTGCTATGTGTATAATAT
>JAAYLO010000175.1 GCA_012521855.1 Halanaerobiaceae bacterium | reverse complement strand
TGTAAATTTACCACAAATATGGGCAAGAGCTGCCAGGGAGCAGGGTATAGAGGTTTATGCTTACAATTTAAGGAGAACTCCCAACAGGGCTCTGGAAGAAATCGCTGATCAGGTTAAGAATGTAGATTTAGGTCTTCTGGATCAACTTATCAGGTAACTGGCTGCTGATCAGATAAAAGAACTCGTAATGATTGGCAGTGTCGATAAATCCCTGTTGTTTCAGGAGCTGGTTCTGGATGAGCGTTTCAAGGCATTACTGGGAGGACTAAAGGATCTGAATAATGATAGCATTTTATCTGCTATTGTAAATGAATTTACCCGGGAAGGAATTGAAGTACTGGAACAGTCACGTTATCTGGAAGATTTAATTCCCCGGGGGGGGATATTGACCAAAAAAAAGCCTGATGAGCAATTGATTTCAGATATGAGATATGCCTTTAAAATTGCCCGTGAGATAGGGCGTCTGGATATAGGCCAGACTGTTGTTGTAAAGAACCGGACTGTACTGGCTGTTGAAACAATCGAGGGAACAGATGCGGCTATCAGAAGAGGCTGCCAGTTGGCTGGTCCTGGTGTTGTAATTGCAAAAGCAGCCAGGCCCGGGCAGGACTTCCGTTTTGACTTACCGGTTGTGGGTGGAGATACATTGAATACTGTCATAGAGGTAAAGGCAAGAGCCCTTGTTATTGAAGCAGGAAGTACTTTGCTTCTGGATAAGGAGCTTTTTCTTGAGAGGGCAGAGGAAAATGGTATTGTCCTGGCAGCCCTGAATAGCAATGATCTTGAGTAATGGGGGTGGATTTTTGGGAAATATAATGGTAGTTGCCGGCGAGACCTCTGGCGATATGCATGCTGCCCGTGTTGTAAGGGAAATAAAGAAAATTAATCCGGATGTAAACTTCTTCGGAATGGGATCAGCTTTCCTCAGGGAAGCAGGAGTCGATATCCTGATTGATCCCCAGGAAATAAGTACTATTGGATTTGGAGAGGCCTTAAAAAATATAAATATACATTTAAAAAATTTACAGACACTTAAAAGAGCTATCACTGTCCGGAAACCTGATGTAATTTTTCTGGTAGATAATCCGGGTTTTAATATGCTGATGGCAAGGATAGCTTATAAAAAAAAAGTGCCCGTAGTAAATTATTTTAGCCCGTCTGCCTGGATCTGGGGTAGGTGGAGAGCAAGATGGATGGCCAGGTATAATGCAACCATTGCTTCTGTTTTTCCAATGGAAGCCAGGGTATACAGAGAAGCAGGGGCAGATCTGGTTTTTGTGGGACATCCATTAATTGATATAGTGAAGGTTCATGGTGAACACAGGGAAATTTGTCAGGATTTAGAGCTTGATCCAGAAAAGAAAATAATCGGTTTATTGCCAGGCAGCCGCAAGCAGGAAATAGATTCTCTGCTTCCGGAGATGCTGAAAACGGCAGAAAGGATACAGAAAGAAACGGCTGATTACCAATTTATTATACCACTGGCAAAAGGTATAGATAAAGAAAAAGTGTCCAGGATGGCGGCAAATTATGAGTTGATTCTGAAACTGGTTGAAGGAAAGGCTTATGAAGTAATGAGCATATCAGATTTAATAATCACGGCTTCAGGAACAGCAACATTGGAGGCAGCCATTATCGGGACACCGATGGTTATAATCTATAAGGTCAGTCCGTTTACTTACCGCCTGGGAAAAAAGGTCCTTGGAATCGAATATATAGGTATGCCCAATATAATAGCTAACCGTGAGATAGCACCTGAGCTGATACAGGAAAAGGCAAATTCAGACTATATATACAAAACAGCCATGTCTCTTTTAAATAAACCGCATCTGCTAAATAACACGAGAGTAGAGCTTAGGTATGTAAAAGAAAAACTGGGATCTTCCGGGGCTCTGAAACGAACTGCGGAACTCCTTCTAAAAAAAGGCGGGCTGTAAGGAAGACTATATGGGGTTGGTCAACTTGAAAAATAAAACAATACTGATACTGATAGGTGTAATTATAATTATAGCCGGTGTATTCTTCAGCCTGCGTTATAAGCCGGAGATGTATGATAATTCTGATTTGATTAATTCAGCTGAGGAGAATGATGTCCCTGAGGAGCAATTTAAAGATGCTAAACTTGTTTTTTATAATAGTGATGCTTCTATCAGCTGGCATCTGGAGTCAGATAAAATCAGCGGTTATAATCAGGAAAAACTGCTGAATCTTTTTTCTGTGAGGATTACAGCTTTTCAAAATGAAAATGAAACAGAGGGGAGTACAATCCTTTATTACCTTACAGGTGATGACCTGGAATATAATATAGATTCAGGAATAATCAAATTGACTGGGCCTATAGATATTATAAAAGATGAAATTGTCTTTACAACAGGCTGTCTGCAATGGCAGGACAGGAAAGACAAGCTTTCAGGATCAGGGGGGATTATAATCCAATCTCCTGATTTTCTTATCAAAGGGGAAAAAATGGAGGCTGATCTGGGGCTTAATCATATCAGGATTATTGCCCAGGGCAGGGAAAGGGCCTTTTTTACCTGGAAGAGAGGGAGTGATTTAGATTAAAATATTAAAATACAAAGGAATTATAGGTGTTTTTATATTATTACTTGTTTTTTTTATAAATCATGCAGCAGATGGAGAACTGATAGAAGGTGTTCAGGGCATCTGGGCAGAGATTTTGTCATTTAATCTGGAAGATGGAGAACTGCTTGAGGTCATAGGGGAAGGAAGAGCTGAAGTAAATTATACAGGTTATCAGATAAAAGGAGATTATATCAGATATCAGGTCCAGGACTCTGATATAGAGAGCAGGGGAAATGTATTTGTAAATACTGAAGATTATCAATTGTTTACTGAGATGATATCCGGTGAGTTGGAAAAAGGAGTCTTTACTGTTGAGGGAAAAGTATTGTTCAGGAGAAACAATTTAGAAATTCATTCAGATAAGCTATATATAGATGGAGAAGGGCTGATGACTTTTTCCGGTAATGTTACCCTTGAATATGATAAGATTAAGGCAGCAGCAGATACCCTGATTTATGATTCTGTGAATAAGATAGTTCTCCTTGAGGGTAACGTTTCCGGGGAAAATGAAGAAATAGAGTTTTCAGGCGAAAAAATGGAAATTGACCTGGAGACAGAAAAGATAAAGTTACAGAATGGAGCAGGAATGATTTTAAAAGACAGGTGATGACTAAATGACCATTAGAGCTGCCGGGCTGGTTAAAGAATATAGTGGAATAAGGGTTGTAGACAAAGTAAGTCTGGAAGTTGAGAAAGGGGAAATTGTAGGGCTTCTCGGCCCAAATGGTGCTGGGAAGACCACTACATTTTATATGATAGTTGGTCTAATAAAAGCAAACTCAGGCAGGATATATCTTGCAGATGAGGAGATTACAAATCTGGCGGTATTTCAGAGGGCCCGTAAGGGTATCGGTTATCTTTCCCAGGAAGCATCTGTTTTCAGAAAAATGACTGTTCTTAATAACCTTCTGGCTATATTACAGGCTCAAAAACTCAGTAAAAGGGAAGCTCTGGAAAAGGCAGAGGAGTTGATGGCGGAGTTTGATATTACTCATCTTAAGGATCGTAAGGGCTATCAATTGTCCGGTGGTGAGCGGAGGAGAGTAGAGATTGCCCGTTCTCTTACCACAGATCCTTCTTTTATTCTGCTGGATGAGCCCTTTGCAGGCATAGATCCCATTGCCGTAAATGATATACAAAATATCATAACCTATCTGAAAAAAAGGGGTCTTGGTGTCTTAATTACTGATCATAGTGTCAGGGAGACTCTTTCCATTACAGACAGGGCTTATATCATGCACAGAGGAAAGATCCTGCTGTCTGGAACCTCAGAGGAAATTGCCAATAGTGATTTAGCCCGTCAGCTTTATCTTGGAGATAGATTTCGCATGTAAGGAGGCGGCAGCTGGTGAGGATAATCTACAGATATATAACAAGAGAACTCATTTCCCCATTATTGTTCGGTATGGCCGCTTTTACCGGTATCTTTATAGGTGCAGATCTTTTATTTGATCTTATTGAATATTATACTGATTATGGTGTAAAAGTACTGACACTTGTTCAGTTATTTTTTTTAAATCTGCCGGCAATAGCAGTATTGACATTACCGATGGCAACTTTGCTGGGAACCATTCTGGCTTTCAGCCGCCTCTCTGCTGATAGTGAGATAACAGCTTTAAGGGCATCTGGTATCAGTATATACAGGCTGGTGATACCGCCGATAGTGGTGGGTATCTTTATGACTCTCATTACTATAGCTGTAAATGAATTTGTGGTTCCTGAGGCCAATTATCTCAATGAACAGATAGTCTGGGAATTTAAACACGGTTACCGCAAACCGGCTTCCCAGAATAATCTTCTCCTTCCCTCCCGGGATGGACAGGGCAGACCGGATTTTTTCCTGTATGCCGGTAAATTTGATGGAGAGACAGGTGTCCTGGAAGATGTTATTTTTCAGGATTTCAAAGATGGACGCCCGGAGCAGTTGATAGAGGCAGAGGAAGCGTTGTGGAAAGATGATGGAGGGTGGATCTTCATCAATGGGAGGATTATTCATTTACAGGCAGGAGAACGTATACCTGCTTTGACTTTTGCTGAATATGAAAATATACCTTTAAGTTATAAACCGGTACAAATATCAAAACTAAATAAAACCATTGATGAAATGAATATCAGGGAACTGAGAGGCCTTATAGAGTTAGAAGCCAGTCAGGGAAAGAATGTTAATGGACTGATTGTCAGTTTACATCAGAGAATTGCCATTCCCTTTGCCAATATTATTTTTGCCCTGCTGGCTGCAGTTCTGGGGATTCAGCCTCAGCGTTCAGGGGGGTCTGCTACCGGAATGGGGATCAGTATTATAGTAATATTTCTTTACTATTCCCTGCTGACAATTGGGAGTGCCCTTGGTGAGGAAGGCACTATTTCCCCAGTACTCGGAGCATGGCTGCAGAACATAGTTTTCCTCTTTGTCGGGGGAGTTATGCTTTATCGTTTAGACAAATAAAAAGAATTTTGTAAAAACAGTTTATTATTTGTTATAATTATATTGAATAGGAAAAAGAATGGGGAGGTGCAGGATGTGATTGGAGTTTTGTTAATAATTGCTGTCATATTACTCAGTGGTCTCATAGCCTATCTGGGTGACCAGATCGGAATGAAAGTCGGAAAGAAAAGGATATCAGTATTCGGCCTGCGCCCCAAGTATACTTCGATAATTATTACGGTTTTTACTGGTGTTTTAATTGCTGCTTTTACTATTACAATAATTCTTGCCACAAATAATAGTGTCAGACAGGCACTCTTTAATATCCAGGATGTTTTGAGGAGGTTGTCTGCAACAAGGATTGAACTTGAAAATATGAATAAACTGAAAGAGCAGTTGGAAATGGAGAATGTTCTGCTGGAAGAAAAGACAGCTGACCTGCAGAAAAAACTTAATAATATACAGGCAGAGTATGATGCTGCCCAGGATAATATAGATTTTCTTACAGGAACAATAGAGAATTTAAATGAGATAAAGGGCGGCCTGGAAGAGCAGCTCAGTACTCTTAAAACAGAGCGTCAAAACCTGGAAGAACATATTGAACTATTGAATCAGGAGATCAGGCGCATTAATCAGGAATTAAGTGATACTACCCTGAGGTACTACACACAGGATCTGGTTTTTCAGAGAGGAGATCTTATCTATCTCGATGTTATAGAAAAAAAGGGAGAACAGGAAGAGATAATAGATAGTATTGGTGATTTTCTTGATAAGGCTAACCAGGAAGTCATAAAATACCCGGTAAAGGTTGATGAAGAGGGAATTGCACTGAGAATAGACCCGCGGGAGATTTATCTCTTGTCAAGGATGATTATCGAATCAGAGAGTGAGAGATTTATTCTGTCACTGGTAGCTGGAGTAAATGTTTCCCAGAACAGCTATGTGCCTTGCCAGTTACAGGTAACCGAAGATTTTATTGTTTACAATAAAGATGAAATTATTGCCCGGAAGGTCCTGGATAAGGGTTTAGGCCTGGCAGAAATTGAAGAGGAAATAGTTGAACTTCTGGAAACAATAAGTATTAATTCCATAAAAAAGGGAATCATATCCAGCAGAGGTTCAGTAGGCTCCATAAAGTTTATCAATTATTATCAATTGATAAATGAGATACAGAATATGAGCCGGCAGGTGGAAATAAAGGTTGTTGCAGCTGATGACATCTGGCGAGAAGACAGCTGGAATGACGAATTCTCCGACAAAATCCGTTTCATCATTGAACCAGTGGGTGACTATAGAAATGAATAAAAAAGAGGAAGAGCATATACTGGCAGTTGACCCCGGCAGGGATAAATCCGGTATTGCTGTATTAAGTATGGACTCAAAGGTACTTAATAAAGATATAATTAAAAGCAGTGATATAAAGTCATACCTGCTTCGTTTAATTAATATTTATAATATAAGGAATATAATCATGGGAGATGGTACCTTTTCCGGTAAAATAATTGAAGAGATCAGGAGCACTCTGGATATCCCAATAGTTATGGTTGATGAAACATATACCACCATGGAGGCGGAGAAAAGGTATTATGAAGAGCAGGGGGGCTGGAAGAGGTTTTTCCCCTTTATTCACTGGAAACCAGCGCGGCCTCTTGATGATTATGTTGCAGTAGTACTGGGGGAGAAGTTTCTGTATAAGGACAAAAAGTGATATTATTACCAGATAAAGATTATAGTATGAAAAGAAGGAATTTCGGTATTTTGGTCGAATAAATATATAAAACAGGGCAACCTGCCACTGATATTCTTATATACTGAAAAAAATATTTCAAAACCATGCAGGACTTTTTGTTTTAATGTAGAATATATATAAAGTGATTGAAGCACTATATCAATTTTACTTATTTTAAATTGTTGAAAGTCTTATCATCTCGGGTCAATATGTGAGAGAAAGGAGGCGTACCCCATTCACGGACTTGAAGAGATGATAGGGTTCTAATAATAGTCCATTGACAGCCAGAAGGGGAAGAACAGATGAGGAAACAAGGATACTCATTTGCTATATTTCCCTGAGGTTGGAGATGTACTTTTAGAACATATTTTTATAACAAAAAACAATCAAGGGGGAAATATTGAATATGAAGAGATTAGTTATTACAACATTATTAGTATTAGCATTAACAGTTTCTGCATTTGCTGGCTCGTTTGCAGATGTACCCAGCAATCACTGGGCATATGAAGCTGTTAATGAATTGGTAGCTGCTGGTTTAATCCAGGGTTATCCAGATGGTACTTTCAAGGGACAGAACAATCTTACACGTTATGAAGTTGCAACAATGATTGCCCGTCTATTGGATGCTCTTGCAGAAGCACGTGCTGAGTTAATCGATCAGGTTGATTTCATGATCGAAGATGCCATCCTGACCTCAGAATCAGGATTGAGTGCAGCACAGGCTGAAGATGTTCAGACTATTCTGCAGGCAGTTATTGATAAAAACCAGGAACTTTTTGGAGGAACAACTGTTGTAGATTCAAAAGAACTTTCCGTTGAACAGGCTGCAGAAGTCATGGATATCGTTAATGCCCTGACAGGCGAATTTGCTCCTGAACTCTATGACCTGGGTGTAAGAATTGCAGGTCTGGAAGAAAGAGTAGCCGAACTGGAAGCTGCTGCTCCATCAGTGACATTCAGCGGAGAATATAAAGTAGATTTCAAAGACTTCTCATATGAAGGCTATCTGTTCACAGGTGATGGTGCAGGCGGACATTACAAGAGTCCTTTTGACTACGATGCAGATAAAAAACCAGATTACGAAACAGGCAGGAACTACAAACAAACACTGGATATCAATGTTAAAGCCAGGAATGATGTTCTGGAAGCAGATTTAAACCTGCAAGCATATTCATTGAATTTTCTGAATAACAACGGAGACGGCACCTTTGATTTTGACGGTCTGGATGCTGTAATTACAGGCAGAGATTTCACAGCCACCGTCAAAAAAGAACAGCAAGAAGGCATGAGACCATACCTGTTCGGCGGCCGCGGCGACTGGGACGGCGAAAAGGTAGACGGTGTTGTAGTGGAAACAGCAAATGGCAGGTACTTCCTGGACGGAAGGCCATATGACAAAAGCGATATTGGTTTTGCCTTTGCCGGCCAGAATGAACTTGATATCCTTGGTGGATTCAACCTGGTTTACGGTTATGAAAAACCATATGGAAAGATGCTTGATGAAAAAGATGCT
>JAAYLO010000174.1 GCA_012521855.1 Halanaerobiaceae bacterium | reverse complement strand
GCTGTTGGTACCACGGAGGATTGACTGCCTGGCAGAGGAAAGTGTTGTTGAAGGTAATATATCCATGGGAAACTTGATTATAGATACTGCGAAAACAGGATATTATAAGATATTTAAAATAAATAATATTCCGGAAGATTATATAATTATTGATGAAGATCTGGTTAGCCTTTTTATTTTTAATAAACTGAGGGGACTGGCCTTTGAAGAACTGGTCGGCAGGTAATTTTAGTACAGGATTAATGGTAGAGAGGAAATTTCCTCTTTATTTTTTTTGTGCAGGAAATATTGTGGTTTTTGTAGAATTATAACTCCACCTTAGTACTTTTGCAAAAAAATTTGTTTAAGTAAGAAAAATAAAAAGGAAGGTTATGATTCTATGAATGAGAAAATCATGGCAATAATTAATCCTGTTTCTTCAAACGGCAAAACAGGAAAACGCTGGCCTCTATATGAAAAATATTTTCATGATATGGGAATAGAGCTGGAAAAAGAGTTTACCCAGTATCCCGGTCATGCTATAAAATTGAGCCGGGAGGCAGTGGAAATGGGATACCGCAGAATTATGGCAGTAGGCGGGGATGGGACCATTAATGAGGTAGTCAATGGTTTTTATGAGGATGATAAGATACTGAATGATGAGCTGGCTCTGATAGTCTTTTCCCAGGGAACAGGATGTGATTATATTAAAAGCCTGGGGATCGGGAACAGGGTTGAAGAAATTGTTGATATAATCCAGAGGGGAAAGGTGAAGAAAGTTGACCTGGGTAAGGTGACTTATCAGAATTATTCGGGCAGCCAGGAAAGCAGATATTTTGTTAATGTGGCAGATACCGGTATTGGTGCCTGTACGGCAAAACTGGTTAATGAGAGTTCAAAGCTTTTAGGGGGTTTTTTGAGTTACTTAATTGGTGTTTTTAAAGCCCTGATAATCCATAAAAACCGGAAAATGAGAGTAATAATTGACGGCAAAGAGGAATATAATCAATATCTAAACAGTGTAATAATTGCTAATGGGAAATATTTCGGCGGCGGAATTATGATTGCCCCGGAAGCCGAACTCTCAGGCGGAAATTTTAACTTAGTACTTCTTAAAAATTTCAAAAAGTTTCAAATTGTTGTCAACCTGGTTAAGGCTTATCAGGGTACACATTTAAATCATCCCCTGGTAGATTCACTTTACGGAAGGGAAGTATACCTGGAGCTTAATGAAAATGCTGCTTATGAACTGGAACTGGATGGTGAGTCTGTCGGGCTTTTACCGGCACAGTTCAAAATATTGCAGGAGAAATTACCAGTAATGATCTGATTGAGATTATTTACAATCCCTGACTGTTGTTATACAATTATCTTAAGCCGGAGGAATAAGATGAAATTTTAGAAAGGGGACTAAAGATGGAGTTTTTAATTATAACCGGAATGTCAGGGGCAGGAAAATCAGTGGCCCTGGATTTTTTTGAGGATATGGGTTCTTTCTGTATTGATAATTTACCCCCTGCATTTATAAACAAATTTGTTGACCTGTGTCTCCATTCAGAGCTGAAAAAAATAGCAATAGTAATAGATATCAGAGGCGGGAAGTTCTTTAATGATTTATTTGGAGAACTTTCAATTCTTGAAAAGAAAGGTATAAATTATGAGATACTATTTTTGGAGGCTTCTGATGAAACATTGATCAGGAGATATAAGGAAACACGAAGAAAACATCCCCTTGATGAAGAAGGCAGAATACTTGACGCTATTTTGAAAGAAAGGACCATGTTGGAGGAGATCCGAGGAAGGGCCAACAAGATCATAGATACGTCAAAAATGACCAGCAGGGATTTATTCAATGAGCTGAAGAAAATATATTCAATCCATCAGATGGATAAAAATACAATGTCTGTTTCTATAATATCATTTGGTTATAAATACGGTATTCCCATGGATGCAGATATGGTTTTTGATGTCAGGTTTTTGCCTAATCCTCATTATGTTAATTCTTTAAAGGATCTTACCGGTGAAAATGAAGCCGTACAGGAATACATTATGAAATGGCCTTTGACAGAGAAGTTTCTCAAGAAATTTTTTGACTTTATAGAATTTCTGCTTCCTGAGTACAGAAAAGAAGGAAAGAGCCATTTGATGATAGCCATAGGGTGCACAGGAGGCAAACACCGTTCAGTTACTATTGCAATAAAGTTAAAAGAGTTCCTTTTAGAAAAAGGTTACAGGGTTATTGTAGAACACAAAGATATTCATAGAAAAGCAGCTGGGTATCAATGAAAAAATTCTATAAAGGAAAAACAGCATATAATTCATATAATTGATGCATATAACCTTACCGTATATTAATATAGGGAATGATAATATTATGAATATTGATTTTAAAAACAAAAAATGGTTATATCCTGGTATTGGTATCAAAAGATGGGTCTTATTATTAATTTTTTCCCTTCTCTTGATCAGTGTCGGTTTTTCTATTTTACTGGGTTATCAGTTAATTGCTTATCTGGAAAGCAAAATTATTGAATTTTTGCTGCCATTGACAGGCTATTCTTTTTATTATGTTGATATAATACTGGCAGTACTTTTAATATTGGCAGGCTTTTATGGTATAAGCTATTCATTGAAGGGAGCACTGAAGGGTTTTTATCAGCTGGAACCCCATAATATAATTGTAGATAAGGTTTATGAAAAAAAAGTTCTGGAAAAAGGCCCTGCCGTAGTAGCACTGGGCGGCGGGACTGGTTTATCAAGTCTTTTAAGGGGTTTGAAAAAATATACCAGTAATATAACAGCAGTGGTTACAGTTGCTGATGATGGCGGCAGTTCAGGAAAGCTCAGGAATGAACTGGGCATACTCCCTCCAGGTGATATCAGAAATTGTCTGGTGGCCCTGGCTGATACGGAACCTTTGATGGAAGAACTTTTTCAATATCGTTTTAGGTCTAATGGGGATTTAGAAGGTCATAATTTTGGCAATCTGTTTATTGCCTCACTGACGGAAATTCTGGGAGATTTTGAAGAGGCTATAAGGGAATCCAGTAAGGTTTTAAAGATAAGGGGCAAGGTTTTACCTGCTACCAATGAAGATGTCCGTTTAGGGGCAGTATATTCAGATAAATCTGTTACACTGGGTGAATCTGTTATTCCTGACCCGAAGAAGAAGATTGAGAAGGTGTTTTTAAGCCCGTCTACCTGCAGTCCTACTGCTGAAGTACTTGATGCAATCAGAGAGGCAGAGGTAATAGTAATCGGCCCTGGAAGCCTGTATACCAGCGTAATACCCAATCTCCTTGTTAAAAATATTGCTGATGCCATCAGAGAAAGCAGTGCTGTTAAAATATATGTCTGTAACCTGATGACCCAGCCGGGTGAAACTACCGGCTATACAGCCAGTGATCATATAGAAGCCCTTATCAAGCATGGGGGAGAGGGATTGTTTGATTATGTTATAGTAAATAAGGAAGAGAGTTCAAGAGATCTGGCCCTCAAATATAAAGAAGAAGGAGCCTATCGTGTAATAGTGGATAAAAAGAAGATAAAAGAAATGGGTATAAAGATTATAGAAGGCAATTTATTATCAGGAAAAGGGTTTATCAGGCATGATTCAGATGAACTGGCAAAACTTATCCTGAAAACCCTGGAAAATAGGTGATAAAATGTCTTTTACCACAGAAGTAAAGCGGGAACTAATTCAGATAAACACAGAACAGCTGCCTGAACTGGCAGCACTGATCCGGATGAATGGGACTATCCAGATAAAAAACAAAAAGTTTGCGCTAAAGGTAAGGCTTTATCTGGGTGATCTGGCCCGCAAGGTTTATTCTTTGATAAAAAAAGAATTCCAGCTGGAAATACAGATAATAGTCAGAAAAGATCATTATTTCGATAACAGGCATAACATCTATGAGCTGTTTTTACCGCCCCAGCCTGGCCTGGATGATTTCCTATTTCAATTGGGATTTGTGGATGAGAACAAAAGGATTATTTTCAAGGTAAAAGAGGAAATAGTTAATGACCGTCTTTACCAGAGGGCATATCTCAGGGGGGCCTTCCTGGGCGGCGGATCTGTAAATAACCCCAACAGTGAATATCACCTGTAATTCAGGTGTGAACATAAGGGAATGGCCCGGGATCTCCTGGCTTTGCTTGAAAACTTTGGCCTGAAGGGCCGCCTGATTGAACATAATAATAAATATATAATTTATTTCAAGAGTTTTGATGAAGTTACGACAGTGTTAAATATTATCGGTGCCCACAGAGCCCTCTTAAAAATGGAAGACAGGTATGTGGTAAAAAGCCTGAAAAATGATGTCAACAGAAAGATAAATTTTGAAACTGCCAATCTGGATAAAACAATACAGGCAGCATTATCACAACTGGAAGATATAGAGCTGATTGAAAAAGAGAAAGGTTTGGCTTCATTGCCGGAAAGTCTGCGGGAGATAGCTGTTTTGAGAAAGGAAAACCCCTATGCCAGCCTGAAAGAACTGGGGGAACTTTTACAGCCCCCGATTAGCAAATCAGGAGTAAATCACAGGATGAGAAGGATAAAAAAGATTGCCAGTGAGATAGGTGAAAGATAAAAAATATTATTTCTAATAAATTTTTTATAGAAAAAAAGAAGGGATTTTAAGAGGCATATAGAATATAATAAACGGGAAAAATTATACCAATGGATACTCCTTAGTATAAGTAGCTGAAAAAGCTGGATTTTATAATAGTATTGGGACACTTTTGTTCCAATGGGACAAAAGTGCACCCATAAAGAAGGATGTGTAGCTGTGAAAAACCTTTTCAAGATACAGGAGAGGATTGCTCCTGAACTAATATTTCTTGTGGAAAATAGGTATAATATACTACGTAATATTTATTATAACCAGCCGGTAGGCAGGAGGATCCTGGCAGATAAAACCAATATCACTGAAAGGATTGTCAGAAAAGAACTGGATTTTCTCTATGCAAGGGGATTAATTAATATTTCCCGTTCCGGTGCTGTTGTCACAGAAGAAGGCCTGGCTTTTCTTCCTGAACTGGATAAGTACATAAAAGAATTAAAAGGTATAAAACTGCTGGAAGAGAAATTGAGAGAAATAATGGGGCTGGATGAGGTGTTTATAGTCCCTGGTATTCTTGATCATTCTACAGTAGCTCAGGAGATTGGCCGTTTTACTGCCAGGTTAGTAAAAAAGATGTTAAAAGATGGTGACATTCTTGCTGTAACCGGCGGTTCTACCCTTGCCCAGGTGGCCTATGCCATGAGGGAAAGTGACAGGCCCATGGATGTTACCGTTGTACCGGGACGCGGTGGCCTGGGTGAAGAGGTTGAGATTCAGGCCAATACAATAGCTTCAACAATTGCCAAAAAGTTAGGCGGAAATTATCATCTTCTTCATGTCCCTGATTCGATAAAAGAAGAGAATGTAGATAGAATTATTGATGAGCCTTCCATTCAGCGTGTATTACAATGTCTCAAGAAAGCAAATATATTACTGCATGGGATTGGCAGTGCTGAGGTGATGGCTGCCAGAAGGGGCATGTCAGAAAAAGAGATTAAGGAGCTTCTGGCAAAAGGAGCAGTAGCTGAGGCTTTTGGTTATTATTTTAATGAAAAAGGGCAGATTGTACATATTACAACAAGCGTTGGTTTACACCTTGAAGATTTAAGAAATATTGATAAAGTAATAGTTGCGGCAGGTGCCCCTGAAAAGGCCGGAGCCGTTTTATCAGTAATTTCACCTGAATATCATGATTTGTTAGTAACTGATGAATTTACTGCCAGGGAGATGCTTTCTTTGAAGGGGGTGAGGCTGGGGAGATAGGTATAATACATAAAAATTTAAAGTGTTTGCTGGTACTTATGTACTAAAAATAATTGCCATAAGGGCAAAATAAATAATATGGAGGAAGATAATATGAGTGTAAAAGTTGCTATTAATGGTTTTGGTGCTATTGGTCGTAGGGCTTTCAGGGGATTTTACAAAAATCCTGATGTGGAATTTGTTGCTTTTAATGACCTCACTGATCCGCAGGTATTGGCATATCTATTGAAATATGATTCCAATTTTGGTGTTTTTGAAGCTGATGTTGATTTTACAGAAGATAGTGTAATTGTTGATGGTAAAAAAATAAAGGTTTTTGCTGAAAAAGACCCTGCCAATTTACCATGGAAAGAGCTGGGTGTAGATGTAGTAATTGAATCAACCGGCTTCTTTACAAATGCTGAGGATGCAAAGAAACACCTGGATGCAGGTGCCAAAAAGGTAATTATTTCTGCTCCTGCCAAGAATGAGGATATAACCATTGTAATGGGCGTAAACCAGGATAAATATGATCCAACCAGTCATCATGTTATTTCCATGGCATCCTGTACAACTAACTGTCTGGCTCCTGTAGCCAAAGTCCTGAATGACAAATTCGGTATTGAAAAAGGTTTAATGACAACAATTCATGCCTATACTGGAAATCAGAAGATCCTTGATGCCCCTGTTCCATTCAAGAGTATTACCCGCGGCCGTGCCGGTGCTTTGAACATGGTTCCTACAACTACAGGTGCTGCAAAAGCTGTATCACTGGTTATTCCGGAGTTAGAGGGCAAATTCCATGGAATGGCAGTAAGGGTTCCTGTTCCGACAGGCTCACTGGTTGATTTGACAGCTATCCTGAGCAGAGATGTTACAGCTGAAGAAGTTAATGCTGCCATTAAAGAAGCTGCTGAAGGCCCGATGAAGGGTGTACTGCAGTATAATGAAGATCCTATTGTTTCCGCAGATATTAAGGGTAATTCACATACATCAATCTTTGATGCAAACTATACTACTGTACTGGATGGTAATATGGTTAAAGTACTATCCTGGTATGATAATGAGTGGGGTTATGCAATGAAGATTGTGGAAACTGCTATATTTATAGCAAGTAAAGGTTTCTAAACATTTGATAATAAATGCAAGAAGATAATTAAGTTCTACTGGTAGAAGTCAGGTGAAGAGATTTATACTTCAACCCTGATTTCTACCTCTTATATGTAGTTCAGGTGAAAATTAGCGGAGGTGGATTATGAGAAAGAAAACCTTAAAAGATTTTGATTTTAAAGGCAAAAGAGCCCTTGTAAGGGTTGATTTTAATGTTCCACTTGAAAATGGCAATATTACTGATGATACCAGAATCCAGGCTGCCTTACCGACCATTCAGTATTTAATCAATGAAGGCGCCCGGGTTATTTTAATGTCCCATTTAGGACGTCCCAAGGGAGACAATAAAGACCAGTTCAGGATGGATCCTGTTGCCAGGAGATTAGCAGATTTACTCCAGAAAGAGGTAAAAAAGGTTGATGACTGTATAGGCCCAGAGGTTCAAAAGGCTGTTGCTGATTTACAGGATGGGGATGTACTCGTACTGGAAAACACCCGTTTCTATGAGGAAGAAGAAAAAAATGACCCGGCTTTCGCCAAAGAACTGGCCAGTATTGCTGATATTTTTGTCAGTGATGCTTTTGGTACTGTTCACCGTGCCCATGCCTCTACAGTTGGTGTTACTGAATATCTTCCATCTGTGGCCGGCTTTTTACTGCAAAAAGAACTGGAAGCCCTGGGAGGTGTTATGGAAAACCCCGAACATCCATTTGTGGCCATTATGGGTGGTGCCAAGGTTTCTGATAAAATAGGCGTTATCCGCAACCTGATGAACAAGATAGATTATCTGCTGGTAGGAGGGGGAATAGCCAATACCTTTATCAGGGCAAAAGGCTATGAAACGGGAAAATCACTGGTTGAGGAAGACAAACTGGACCTGGCCATAGAATTATTAAAAGAGGCTGAAGAGAAAGGCGTAGAACTCGTACTGCCTGTAGATGTTGTAGTTGCAGATGAGTTCAGTAATGATGCAAATTCCAAAGTTGTGCCTATAGACCAGATCCCGGAGGATTGGGAATCCCTGGATAGCGGCGGACCAAAGACCATTGAGAAGTATTCAGAGATTATAAAGAATGCAAAGACTGTTATCTGGAATGGCCCGCTGGGTGTTTTTGAATTCGATAATTTTGCCAGGGGAACAAATGCCATTGCAGAAGCTATGGCTGAATCAAATGCAATAACCATCATTGGCGGCGGAGATTCTGCTGCGGCCATAAAGAAAGCTGGACTTGAAGATAAAATGACACATATCTCTACCGGGGGAGGGGCATCACTGATGTTCTTTGAAGGATTACCCTTACCAGGTGTAGAGGCACTGGATGATCAGGAATAACCAGCAATATTTGCACTTTGTAAACTGGAATACCGTAATGGGGAAAAAAACAGGATAAGCTTATATAAGGAGGGATAATGTGCGAAAACCGCTTATTGCCGGCAACTGGAAGATGAATAAAACAGCAGCTGAAGCAGCCGAACTTGTCACTATTCTGAAGGAGAAGCTGGCAGGAATAGATGAGGTAGAAATAGCAGTCTGTCCCCCGGCCGTTAATCTTGTACCGGTTTATAATATAATCTCCGGTACGAATCTTAAGCTGGGTGCCCAGAATATGTATTGGGAGGAATCAGGAGCCTATACAGGTGAAGTTTCAGGCCCCATGTTAAAGGAAGTTGGTACTACTTATGTAATCCTGGGCCATTCTGAGCGGAGGGAATATTTTAAAGAAAGTGATGAGGATGTAAACAAAAAGGCTCTGGCTGCATTCAAATTCGGCCTTAAACCAATAATTTGTGTTGGTGAAACCCTTGAGGAGCGTGAGGCCGGTAAGACTTTAGATAAGGTTAGAGGGCAGGTTAAAGCTGGCTTGAGAGCTTTCAGCAGGGAGGAAGTAATTGAAACTGTTATTGCCTATGAACCTATCTGGGCAATCGGTACAGGCAGGAACGCTACAGCAGAGGACGCCAATGAAGTTATTAAATATATCAGAGAGCTGGTAAGAGAAGATTTTGGTGATGCTGCTGATCAGATGAGGATACAATACGGCGGTAGTGTTAAGCCTTCCAATATTGCAGAACTGATGGCCCAGCCGGAAATTGACGGTGCCCTGGTCGGGGGAGCAAGTCTTGATGCAGATTCATTTGTTCAGATTGTTGAGGGAGCGAGAAAGTAAATAAGTATATAAGCCAATAAGAAAGGGGTGAAAAAATGAATAGACCACGGCCTTTAGCTTTGATTATAATGGATGGATTCGGACTAAATGAGAATAAAACAGGTAATGCAGTATATCATGCCAGAAAACCCAACCTGGATAAATTGATGGCAGAATACCCGATGACTACCCTTAATGCTTCCGGTGAAGCAGTAGGCCTCCCTGAGGGGCAGATGGGTAATTCAGAAGTAGGCCACCTCAATCTGGGTGCCGGCCGGATCGTTTATCAGGATTATACCAGGATAAGTAAGGCAGTAAGAGATAAGTCTCTGTTTGAAAATAAAGTTTTAAAAGAGGGTTATCAAAGAGCACTGGATAATGATCGTGCCCTTCATCTTATGGGCCTTGTATCTCCAGGAGGTGTACACAGTCATACGG
>JAAYLO010000173.1 GCA_012521855.1 Halanaerobiaceae bacterium | reverse complement strand
CCTTATTTGATAAAATGTTAAGTGACAAACAAAACATTTAGAAAGGAGTCTTCTTATGAATACTATTATACAACAATTTCAAGAAAAAATCATCCTGGATATAAAAAAAGAAATAGAAAATATTTTTTACGTACAACAGTAAGAGATGTAATGAAAAAGGCAAATATAAAACCAGAACAAGTTGTAGGAGTGGGGATAGACTTTACTTCCTGTACTGTATTACCAATTTTGAAAGATGGTACTCCCCTCTGTTTTCTGGAAAAGTTTAAATCCGACCCTCATGCATATGTAAAGTTATGGAAACATCATGCAGCACAGCCTGAAGCAGATGAACTGAACCGGATAGCTGCTGAACGCGGAGAGTCTTTCCTTACGAGATATGGCGGCAAAATTTCCAGTGAATGGTTGTTCCCGAAACTCTGGCAGATCTATAAAGAAGCTCCTGAAGTTTATAATTATATGGATTGTTTTATTGAGGCCTGTGACTGGATCGTATTTCAACTTACCGGAAAAATGGTTCGTAGTGCCTGTCCAGCAGGCTATAAAGCTATATGGAGCAAAACAGATGGATATCCTTCAAAAGAATTTTTTAGATCCCTTGATCCGGGACTGGAAAATGTTGTAGAAGAGAAATTAATTGGTGAAATCAGGCCAGTAGGAACCATGGCCGGGGAAATCACGGCTTCAGCAGCTAAAATGACAGGTCTTTGTGAAGGCACAGCTGTATCTGTAGGTCATCTGGATGCAGCAGGGGCATTGGTAGGTGCCGGTATAAATAAAGCAGGGATAATGCTGGCAGTCATGGGGACATCGACCTGTCATATGTTACTGGCTGAAAAAGAGTATGAGGTGCCTGGTATCTGCGGATATGTTGTCGATGGTATGAATCCTGGATTTATTGGATATGAAGCAGGGCAGAGCTGTGTTTGTGATCATTTTCAGTGGGTTATAGATAATTGTGTACCTGGAGAATACCTGGAGAGGGCGAAATCTGAAGGTAAAAACATTCACCTTTATTTGTGTGAAAAAGCAGCACAAAAAGCTCCGGGGGAATCCGGATTGATTGCCCTGGATTGGTGGAATGGAAACAGATCAGTACTGGTAGATGGAAAACTATCAGGTGTTTTACTGGGATGTACCCTTCAAACTCAACCGGAAGATATATACCGTGCTCTGATTGAAGTAACTGCTTTTGGTACAAGAAAAATAATAGAAACGTTTATAAATCATAATGTACCCATTGATTCACTGGTGATAACAGGAGGTATTGCCAAAAAAATAAGTTCATTATGCAGATTTATGCTGATGTCCTTGATATGGATATAAAAATAGCTGGTTCATCACAGAATCCGGCACTTTCCTCAGCCATCTGGGGTGCTGTAGCAGCAGGAAAAAGCAGGGGCGGTTTTGATACAGTTGATGAAGCTATTAAAGTCATGGCAAATCAGCAGAATATCGTCTATCATCCTGATCCTGATACAGCCAGAATATATGATAAGCTTTATGAGGAATATGAAATATTACATGATTATTTTGGACGGGGTACAAATGACGTAATGAAGAGACTAAAAGATCTGGCCGAAAGGCAGAGGAACAAACACATTAACAGATAGGGGCGATTAAATTGGGACTAAAAGAACTTAAAGAAAGAGTACTTGAAAGCAATCTTGATTTGAAGAGAAATAATCTGGTAATATCCACCTGGGGCAATGTATCAGGATATGATGAGGAAACAGGCCTGGTAGTCATCAAGGCAAGTGGAGTTAAATACAGTGAAATGGGCATAGAACACATGATTGTGGTAGATCTGGACGGGAATGTTATAGAGGGTGAGTATGCTCCTTCTACAGATACACCTACCCATTTAGTAATATATAAGGCATTTAAAGATAAAGGTATTAAGGGTGTTGTACATACACACTCTCAATATGCTACAATGTGGGCTCAATCAGGAAACGGCTTACCCTGTTTAGGAACTACTCATAGTGATTATTTCTATGGAGAAATACCTGTAACCCGTTTAATGACTTCACAGGAAATCAACTGCAACTATGAAGAAAATACAGGTAAAGTAATTTTGGAAACGATGGAGGGACTGGACTGCCGCAGAATGTCAGCAGTTCTAGTACGTAGCCATGGCCCTTTTGTCTGGGGGGATCGCCAGAAGAAGCAGTTACAAATAGTATGGTGTTGGAATATATAGCAAAAATGGCTTACTGTAACATGGTAATGTCACAGGGGACCTGTCCTGTCATTCAGCAGGAATTGGCTGACAAGTATTATGACCGCAAATTTGGGGAAAATTCTTATTATGGACAGGCAAAGAATGCGTGATGCCAGTATGAATGAGATAATACAAAATAGTATTAAGAATACACTTCTTCTGGAAATTGAGGCCCTTAAAGAAATCCTGGAAAATTGTGATAAAGAAAAAATTGAAGAAGTAGTTCTGAAGCTGGCAAATTGTAAAGGGAAAATTATTACTTCTGGTTGCGGTACCTCTGCCCAGGCGGCAAAAAAGATTGCCCATACTCTCTGTTGTATTGACTGCCCTGCTATAATGATGATACCCTCTGATGCAGTTCACGGCGGTTTAGGTGTTGTAGAGGAAGGTGATATAGTAATTCTTTTTTCAAAGGGAGGAGAGACAAAAGAGATAAATAGTCTTCTTGCTCCTGTCAGGCAAAAGAAAGGAAAGATCATAGCTGTTACAGAAAATGAGCAGTCTGAACTGGCACAGAAAAGTGATATTTTTTTAAAGGTGAAAATCAGCAGAGAATCTGATGATTTTAATATGCTGGCTACCTCCAGCATCCTGGCAATTATTGCCTTATTCGACGCCATTGCTGTTGCAATAACACGAATAAAAGGGTATTCAAGAGAACAATTTGCCATAATACATCCAGGGGGAGCAGTAGGTAAAAAACTAACAGGGAAATCTTTATATGACGAATAGAAAAGGACAGGTGACAGTGGCTTATTTATCAATTTCTGCTTTTGCTGCAGATTATATGCAAATGAAAAAAGATATTGAAAAAGTAATAAAAGTTGGTGCAGATTTTTTACATGTAGATATAATGGATGGACATTTTGTGCCTTCAATAGGATTAAATATTCCCCTGATAAATTCGATTCACAAAAATTTCAGGATACCACTGGATATTCACTTTATGACATATAATACAGCATCATTTGTAGAAAGGTTTTTGGGCTTAGATATAAATAGTATCCTGTTTCACGTTGAAGAAGAATCTGAAAAAGAAATATTCAGAGTGATAGAAATGGTAAAAAGCAGGGGAATTTCTTGCGGATTAGCAATATCACCTGAAACAGAATTGAGTCTTCTAAAAAAATATATTCCTGAAGTAGATGAATTTCTGTTGATGTGTACTAATCCGGGACTGGAAAATTCTATTTTTCAAACAGAAGCATATGAAAGAATTAGAGAATTGAGCATGATGATAAAGGACAATAAGAAAATCGTATTATCTGTAGATGGGGGTATAAATAGGATAATTGCAGGAAAATGTCTGGAATCTGGTGCCGATAAGATTATTATGGGGAGGGCCTTTTTTCAAAGCGACTCTCCGGAAGAAATTGCAAGAGAGAGCCATTCTTATAAAAAATAAGGAACCTTCAATTTGACCGTATGGCCGGAATTATGTTTTTATTGAAATCTATTATATTTTACAGAAAGATATCCATATAGAGACTCAACTCCATCAGCAGGTGTTGGCTGGGTCTCTGCTTTTTTATTTATAAATATTTTACCTGCTGAATTTTACGCAATCCTTAAATATACTATCCAGGATAATTAAGCAAAAGCAGCCAGGAAGGAACCTATTTAATAGAAATAATGGTTAAGATGAAAGACGGAAATAAATACAGCAAATCTTTTGAAAGATGGGGTAAATAATAATAGCTCAGGAGAACCGTCCCTCTGTGTCTATTGCCAAGTTATAGATTTATTGATATAATTTAATAGAAAGGTAAATATCATTTGCACCAGGAGACAGGATATAATTATGAAAGAAATCTGGAGTTTATTTATAACCTTTTGTCGCATAGGAGCATTTACCATTGGCGGCGGATATGCAATGCTTCCTATGATACAAAAGGAAATAACAGAAGAAAGGCAATGGGCAACAGAGGAAGAGGTTATTGATTTTTATGCAATAGGACAGTGTACACCCGGGATTATTGCAGTAAATACCGCTACTATGATTGGTTACAAAAGAAAGGGCATAGCTGGTGCAATTGCAGCAACCCTGGGGATGATTTTTCCATCACTGGTCATAATAACGATTATAGCAGCTTTCTTTAAGAATTTTCAGGAATATAAAGTAGTTCAACATGCCTTTGCCGGCATTCAGATTGCAGTTATAGCTTTGATTGCAGATGTAGTTGTGAAAATGTGGAAGAGGACAGTAAAAGATATTTTTGGATTTCTGGTCTTCGTTCCGGCTTTTATCTTACTGATCTTTTTCAGGATTTCTCCCATAATTGTTATCGTAGCATCTGCCATTACAGGTATTCTGGTCCAGAATAAAAGAGAAAAAGAAATAGGTGATAAATAGTGCTTTATATCACCTTATTTCTGGAGTTTTTTAAGATAGGCCTTTTTTCTGTAGGAGGCGGACTGGCTACACTGCCTTTTCTGCAGGAATTGATAGTGAAATATGGCTGGATAACAAAGGAAGAGCTTCTGAATCTGATTGCAATTGCGGAATCAACACCAGGCCCCATTGGTGTGAATGCTGCCACTTTTGTGGGATATAATACTGCAGGTATCATGGGCGGGATAATTGCTACTCTGGGTTTAGTAACACCCTCAATAATAATTATTGTCTTTATTACTCATTTTTTCAGTAAATTTTATGAACACTCTTTTGTGAGAGGGGCTTTTTGGGGTATAAGGCCTGCCGTGACCGGCTTAATTGCCTCGGTGGTTTTTGGACTGGGAAAGACAGAGTTGTTAAATTACAGGGCTCTTTTACTATTCCTGCTGATGTTTCTTCTAATAAACAGATACAAAAAACACCCTATAATTTATCTGTTCATTGCTGCCATTATTGGAATTGTTTTTAGGTATTAGACTATTCTCTATAGACATATATTTTGCCATATATTTTCTGGATAATTTCAATAAGGGTTTAAGTTTTTTGCTGACGATACCTGGTCAGTAATTGTGTTTCTGTGTAAAAATTTGGGGGGTGTTATTTCCGGTGGGAGAAAAAGGCAGGCATTATCCTAATATTATCCAGTCTATCGGGCTAACCGGGCTTGTAATGCTGGTAATGGGATTGTATGGGTTTATTTTAGGTTTATTTTTTGAATTAGCAGGAATGGAGTATGACATGAAAAACCCTGTCATCTACTCGCTCCAGATTATAGGCGGTGTTGTTTTTTCTATTGGAGGAATTATCTACTATGTGATGAAAAGAAAGGGATTGAGCCTCAAGGAAATAAAAGGTGCTAACATAAAAGATATTGTTTTCTACAATCAGGTGTTTTTATCATTTGTGGGATTATATATAGTTGTACATGTATTAGGAGAGTACATAGAAATCATATTTCCCAAAAGTGATTTTTATAATAACTTAATTGAAGGTTTGATGGGACAGAATATAGTCCTGGTTTTCATCGCTACCTGTATTGTTGCACCTATTTTTGAGGAGACTTTTTTTAGAGGAATTATCCTGAGGGGATTATTGAAAAATACCAGGCACTGGATAGCAATCAGTCTCAGCTCTTTATTGTTTGCGATATTTCATCTCAATATCTGGCAGGGTATTATTGCATTCATTACAGGTATTTTTATTGGCTGGATATTTTATAAGACAGCATCTCTATTTATAGCTATCTTTGCTAATTTTGTCATCAACTGCACAAATCTCATAATCTTCAATAGCCTTATCACTATTTCAGGGTATTCAAACAATAATGGTATAGGCTTTCAAACCATCTGGTTTATATTGATTGGATTGTTTTTATGTATAGTAGGGATGCTATTAATTGGAAATAGTAAAAGGTATTCTGATAGTGATACTATTTAAAAGGTGATAATAAATAACATAAAATAGTACTTTTGTTTTCTGGAAAGGTTGTTATATAAAAATGATACTGGTCGATACACATGCTCATCTTGATTTTACTCATTTTGACGGTGACAGAGAAGAGATTATTGAGAGAGCCAGGAATAATGGAGTAATATATATAGTAAATGTCGGTTCAGATCTGGAGTCAAGCCGTAACTCGCTTGAATTGGCAGAGGAATATCCATTTATATATGCTGCTGTGGGTGTTCACCCGCATGATGCTGATAAACTGGATGATACGGTCCTGAAAGAACTGGAAGAATTGGCTGTCAGGCAAAAAGTACTGGCCATTGGAGAGATAGGCCTTGATTATTATTATGATAATTCACCCCGTGATATACAGAAAGAGGCTTTCCAGAATCAATTGAAACTGGCAGAGAAAACAGGCCTTCCTTTTATAATACACAATCGTGAGGCAGATGAGGACATTCTGGCGATACTGAAAGATAATTATACAGGAAATGGGGGGATAATGCATTGTTTCGGCAGCGGCCTGAAGATGGCCTGGGAGTGCCTGGAATTAGGCCTGTATCTGGCCTTTGGAGGGGTAATTACCTTTAAAAATGCTGAAGAACTCCGCGGAATTGTAAAGGAAATACCGCTTGAACGGATCCTGTTGGAGACCGATTGTCCATATCTTACTCCCGTCCCTTTCCGCGGTAGGAGGAATGAGCCCGGCTATCTGCGGTATATTGCTGAGAAAATTGCTGAAATAAGAGGTCTGCATCCTGAGGAACTGGCGGAAATTACTACCGCAAATGCAGCCAGGGCATATAATTTACCTGTTGAAGTGCAATACCAGTATCAGAAAAGGGGGTCATTGAAATAGCTGATTATAGCCTGGGAAAGGCAATTATATATTTTGGCATTTTCCTTATTATAATTGGCGGTATTATTCATTATTCCGGAAATGTTTTTTCCTGGCTGGGCCGTTTACCAGGTGATATCAGGATTGAAAAGGAGAATTTTAGATTCTATTTTCCCGTTACTACAATGATTATTATCAGTCTGATATTGAATCTGATTATCAGGATAATCAATATAATCTTTAAATGATAGAAGAAAATGGTGGAGGTCTGAATCCGCTGGAGATAATCCGGCGGATTTCTTTATCCAGCTATAGAAAATGGAGAAAAATAAAGCTCTGTCATGCTTATTAAGGGGGAAGGGAAAGAACGAGAATAATTATTAGAAATTATAAATATTATTAGTATAGATGTATACATTTAATCATTGCCAGTGTTGGAGTGAAGAGAATGTTTTTTTTCAGGCCGGAAAGCTTAACCAGGATAATAATTTTTCTACTCTTTTTATGCAATTTTTCTTTAAATACATCAGGGCTTCCCTGTGACTGTCTGGAAGACAGAGTGCTTATTCTGAGAAATCCGCCCATGGAAGGTTATGATGTATTATTGTTACAGGAAAGATTACAGGAAAAGGGATTTTATGATGGTCCCTTTGACGGGGTTTATGACCTGGAAACTGCCAGGGCAGTTGCCCTATTCCAACAGGCTTACCGGCTGGAGGTAGATGGTGTTGTCGATGTGTTTACATGGGATACCCTGGGAGAAGGAGTAATAACCGCCAATACGGGGAAAAAAAAGAAAGGCCCGCAGGGGGAAATTAGTATTGTAATAAATACCTATAGCAGGACCCTGACCATCTTTTCTGATGGAAAGCCCTTCAGGACTTATCCCGTGGCAATAGGAAAGCCTGACACCAGATCACCAGTAGGGGAGTGGGCAGTGATATCAAAAAGCAAGGATTGGGGGGGCGGATTTGGAACCCGCTGGCTTGGATTGAATGTTCCCTGGGGTATATATGGGATTCACGGAACAAACAAGCCCTGGTCTATAGGCAGGGCTTCCAGCCATGGCTGTTTCAGGATGTATAATAGAGATATTGAAGAACTATATGAATGGGTTCCGCTTAAAACCAGAGTAAAAGTAATCGGTGAAAGACTTCCTGTACAGGTAAAAACTCCCCTCAGGCCAGGCCAGATGGGCTTATCTGTTATGCAGTTACAGGATAATCTGATTTCCAGAGGATTTGGTTATATTTACAGAGATGCCCGCTATGGTGCTGATACTTCAATGGCTGTTCAGGAACTGGAAGCACAATTCGGTTTACGGCAGGATGGTACTGCTGACTGGAATGTCCTTTATCTCCTTGATTTAGTTTCTGGAGAATAAATATTTCTATAGAGGTGAATCATGTTTAGAAAATATGGTCTTTTTATTGCTGTCTTTATTATTTTACTGGCAGGCTTTATAGTTACCTTACTGAATAAATATTATACGCTGGATTATTTATATAATTCATTAATTAAACGTGATTTTGCAGTGAACCCCAGGGTTGATGTAAATCCCGACAGAGTATATGAGGTGAGAATCTGGTATTTTCCTTTTGGCCGTACAATTGATGGCCTTGATGAAAAAGAGTTTTTCAGGGAGCTGAAAAGAGTTCTTCAGCTCTCTTATCCAAATATCAGGCTCTTTACAGGCAAGGTAGATTTTGCGACAGGTCATAAAAAACTGATGGAAGCCATTGAAGAAGGTGTCCCCCCGGATATTTTTTTTAATTTAAGTGATGATTTTTTGATAAATGAAAAACTACAGCTGCCAGTCAGTCCCTATATACTGGACCTGGAGAAGGAATCCTATTATACAGTAAACTGGAATAGAATCAGCCACCGGGACAGATTGTGGGGCTGGCCTGTCTATGTCCAGGAACAGAGCTGGATTGCAAGTAAAGCTGCGAATACGGGGAAATACAGTTTACTTGCCTTCGGCCAGAAATTAGCCCATCTAAAAGAGAATTCACTATTACTGAACTATTATGATGACACCTTACTGAAACAGCTGCTGACTCTGACAGGAATAGATACTTTCAAGGTGGAAAACGGCCATCTGGATATAGATACATACCGGGCTCTGGAGGAAGTATTTGAGGGGCTTTATAGTTTAAGAGAGAAAAAAATACTATATAAGGGCCCTGATGAAGCTCCGGATATATTTCTTAAAGAATTAATGGAAGGAAAAGAAGTAGTCATAGGACCGGTAAATCCTTATCTGAAAAAATTTATTGACAATAAACTCAAGGGAAAGATTGAGTATTTAAAACTTGATAACCTGGTTCAGACCTATTATTTGAATATTTTCCGGCAGAAAAAATATAAAGGGGATGACCATACCAGAGCAGTAATGGAAGTTGCCAGGATTCTCTCACAGCAGACAGCACCGGCTTTTGCTGAAAAGATGGGCCTTAAAAGGGCATATTCCGTGCAGGAAGAGAGAGAAGGGAAAGGACAGGTAGAAGGGGAGGTTTCTCCTGTCAGGGAAATACTGGTAATTCATCCGGATTATAAGGAATATTGGGAAGGGGTTCTTTTTCCAGCCTGGCTGGAATTCTGGGAAAGTGAACTGACTCCTGAGGAAGTGATGGACCGTTTATAAAGAAAGGTCCATGTTTCAGTAATGAACACGGACCAGTTTGAACCTGATATTTTTATTACTCCAGCCTAAATCCCAGGGTACCCTGTAGCGGTCAGTATTGTGGGAGTTTACCAGGATATAGCCCTTTGAATCTGCACCGGTTACCACCGATATGTGGCAGATCTTTCCCTTCCGCTCATAGGCGATATAATCTCCAGGAAGTAATTTGTAGGAAGAATTGAGGACATCTCTGTATTTACCGGAAGCGATAATTGATGCCCTGCCGCTATATATCATGTAATTATGAAAAGCTGAGGCATTTACCCAGGAACTACTTCCAGAACCCCGGGAATAATTCCAGTTGTTGTTTTTAGGGAAACTGCCTCCTTCATAAAGAATTTGAGAGGCGAAATTGGTGCAGTCTCCCCCCAGGTTATTATAGTTGCGGTAAGCAGGGTTATACTGAAAGTTGTATTCCGGCAGGCTTGCTGCCCCGCAATATTTGTCCGCATAGGCGACAGCCTTTTTTCTACGCTCACTTATCTCTGTCCTTTCCTTTTTGACAGCCGAAAATATTGTTTCCCTGATCCCTTCATTCTCTATTTTTTCCAGTTGAAGTGAATCTGCAAAAGGGTCAGTATACCATTCTCTTGTAATAAGCAGATTCAGTTCTTCCGGTGCCCGGCCTTCTTCATCTGAGGGGGAAGCGGGCATTAGATCAAGGGAGTGATATGTCCCGATCTGGAAAAATTCCGTTATTTCTGGAGAATCTTCATAACTATACTCATACCTTGTATTTACCATCAAATTTGCTGTAAAACCATCATTTTTTTTCGTCAGCTTTCTTAAAAACACTATTGAGCTGATATTTTTATAATATATACCCTGTTTTTCTTCCCAGCTGTGCAGGTATTTCATTTTTTTGAGTTCATGTTCATATGCCCAGAGACCGTTTCTCATCTCCCTGTTATAAAGAAGCCCTAAAGTATCGGGGTCATTATTCAGTATGGCCTGGTTTCTGGTGTCTATAATATTTTTTATAAGGCAGCTTATTTGTTCATTGATTTCACTATTGATAGGGATAATGTAATTATTAAGTGAATAATTCCTGTAAGATATTCCTGTGCCAATAGCCAGAAAAACAAGAAATAAAAAAAGAATTCTATGATTTTTTCTTATAATGATCAGCATTTTTACCTCCTGTTTGAATATGGCAATTATTAATATAAATATACGCGGACTTCTGATTTATTATGTTATAGATTTATTTATCTAAGATTTAGTAATATTGTCGGTTAGTGTAAAATAAGTTTTGGAGAAATAT
>JAAYLO010000172.1 GCA_012521855.1 Halanaerobiaceae bacterium | reverse complement strand
GTCATTATGATGTTCAAATTGCAAAACAGTTATTTGAATTAGGGATAAAAAAGTTTGAAGTAGCTGAATTATATTCAGATAAAAACTCTAACACAAAAGTAATATTAAAGGAATTTAATTATTATGGAATAGGGAATTTATACAACAGCAATAAAATTGTGTTGATTGGGGAGAATGCATCAGGTTCTAATACATTAGCATTATATAAAATGATGCCTGACTATATACATAGCAGATATGACGTGAAGTATATAAAAAAATATAGTAAAACAGAAGATTATTATAAGGATTTATTAACCAGTGGCTTAGTAGTAGGAACTTTTGGACCAAGTAATTATGATAAAGAACAAACATCTGTAGAATTATGGCATGGTTTCCCTCTTAAAGGATTGGGTAATAGTAGTAAGGTTAATGTTGAAGATTTGGAGTTTGTAAGTGAACAATGGAATAGCATAGATATAATAGCTTCATATTCGTATTTATATAACGTAGTTATGAGTTCTTCTTTTTGGATAAATAGCAATAAATTCTATATTACAGGAATGCCCAGAAATGATTTTTTGTTTAATAGTAATGGAAAAGAGATATTATCTGATCTATTGGAGATAAGTCTGGAAAACGAAAAAGTAATATTCTTGGTGCCTACTTTTAGAGAATCTGTATATCAAAATAAAAGTAATAAATTTAAAGCATGGTATGAGATTTTAGGCATTAGGATTTTTCAAGATAGTAAATTAAATGATTTTTTAACTGCTAATAATATGAAGCTTATACTAAAATTACATCCCTTTGAAGAGAAACTCTTTTTGAATAATTTAGATGAAGACAATAATAATATATTTATTTTAAAAAATAAATTATTGGAAGATAAAACTATTGACTTATATGAAATCTTAAATGCTGCTGATCTTCTTATAACTGATTACTCGTCTGTATATTTTGATTATTTATTATTAAATAGACCAATTATATTTATTCCTTTTGATTTTGAGGAATATCGTAAAATTAGAGGATTTCTATTAGAACCTTATGATTTATGGACACCAGGTCCCAAAGTATTTAATCAAGCTGATTTAGAAAAGGAAATATTAAAAAGCCTGGATAATATTAATTATTATCAGAATGAGAGAGAGTATATATGTAATTTTATCCATTATTATAAAGATGGAAATGCAAGTGAACTGGTTTGGAACATAATAAAGGGGAAAATGGAAGTGGAAAAATAGAGGGGGAATAGAAATGGATAGACCATTGGTAAGTATAGTAACTATCTGTTGGAATAGAAAAGAAGATATTAGAGAAAGCTTGAAAAACATTAGAAAAATAGATTATGGCAATTTAGAAGTGATTGTAGTTGACAACAATTCTACAGATGGTACAGTAGAGATGATAAAAAAAGAGTATCCTGAAGTTAAATTAATACAAATGTACAATAATATAGGCATTGAAGCCTACAATATTGGTTTTAAAAATGCTTCAGGTGAATATATTGTAATACTTGATGATGATTCTTTCCCCGCTCCAGATGCTATTGGGAAAATGGTAGAGAGGTTCCAGGAAAATGAAAAATTAGGATTAGTAGCCTTTGATGTGAGGAATTTTTATAACTATGATGAGGTGAAAAAAATAGCTCAAGATGCATTAACTGATCAAAATGAGAAAACTAATGTTGCAGAATCAGATCAATATCTAATGGCATTTAATGGAGCTGGTGCTGGTGTAAGGAGAAAATTATTAGAAGAGGTTGGTTATTATCCGGAAGAATTTTTCCTTTATTGGAATGAACAAGATACTGCTTTTAGAATTTTAAATAAGGGATATCAAATCAATTTTTTTTCTGATATTATATCATATCACAAGTATTCACCTAAAAACAGAAAGTCATGGAGGGCACCATATTATTATACTCGCAATGCTTTCTGGTTGATATGGAAAAACTATCCTTTAGATATGGTTATCAGGCTTACTATAGAATTGATATATAACTGTTTTTATTCATCATTAGAACAGAAAACCTTTATTTATATTAAAGCTATGTTCTCAGCTTTTAAAAATATTAGTAAATTAAAAGGAAAAAGAAGTCCAGTTTCCAGAGATTTAGCAAAAAATTTAAGAATACCTTTTAATGTTTCATTTTCTTTTTATAGATAAAGATAGACAAAGTTTAAAAGGAGGAGAATTAATGAAGGAACTACTAATAATTCGTTCTGTTAGCTTTCAACAGTTAGATAAAAATATTGTTGCAATTAAAGAAGAATTTAAAGATTATAATATAAATCTTTTAACACATGAACATGGGGTTAAATTAGCAGAAAAATATAAATGGATTAAAAATATTTATACCTATCCATATAAGGATAGCTTTAAATATAGAAATAAAGTGAATGAATTAAAGGATAAAAGATTTGAAATTGTCATCATCCCCGTAACAAATATTACAGGTGCAGGGTTTTTGAATGTTTTAAATTATTCTTTGTCAATAAAAGCCAGGAAGAGAATTATCTGTAATGTAGTATCTGAATTAAAGGAAGTAAATATTCCTCAAATATTGTTTATGAATATGAAAAGTATACTAATATCAGTTGTTTCTCTCATCTGTACATTTATATCTTCGCTGATTATAGGTTTATTTTTGCCGATATTTTTGTTCTTTATAAAAAAAGAAGATATTAATTAATACGTATTTTGTGAAGGAGGTATACCATGTTTGATTATCTAATAGTAGGCTCAGGGTTAGCAGGAACGACTTCAGCCAGACTTTTAGCGGAATTCGGTAAGAAAATATTAGTTATTGAAAAAAGGTTACATCCAGGTGGAAATGTCTATGATTATTATAACGAACATGGTATTTTAGTTCATAAATATGGACCTCATATTTTTCATACTAATTATAAAGATGTTTGGGATTTTCTATCAAGGTTCACTGAATGGAGAAATTACCAACATAGAGTACTTAGTTATGTTAATGGCCAATATTTACCGATGCCAATCAATCTCGATACTATAAACAAATTATATAATACCAATTACAATTCATTTACTATTCCTCATTTTTTCAATAAGGTTAAAGAGGATATTGAAATAAATAATTCTCGCGATATGGTTATTAGTAAAGTAGGTGTAGAACTATATGAATTATTCTTTAAAGGATACACTAAAAAGCAATGGGATTTGTATCCTGAAGAATTGGATAAAGAAGTGACGGCAAGAATTCCTATAAGATATAACCGGGATGATAGGTATTTTACTGATAAATATCAAGGTATACCAATTAACGGATATACTAATATGATAAATAATATGCTTGTTCATGAGAATATATGTATTCTTTTAAAAACTGATTATAAAGAAGTAGTGAATTGGATAGAGTATAAGAAAATGATATATACCGGACCAATAGATTATTTCTTCGACTATAAATATGGTAAACTCCCATATAGATCTTTAGAATTTAAGTTTGAAACACTAGATCAGAAATATTATCAACAGGTAGGGACGGTTAACTATCCCAATGATTATGATTTCACCAGAATTACTGAGTTTAAACATTTAACTGGACAAAAATCAATGAAGACCACTATAGTAAAAGAATATCCCAAGGAAGAGGGGGAACCTTATTACCCTATACCTAGAAAGGAAAATGTAGATTTATATAATTTATATAAGAAGGAAGCAGATAAATTAGATAATATATACTTTGTTGGTAGATTGGCTAAATATAAATATGCGAATATGGATGTAGTTATAAAAGATGCTATTGAGTTAGTTAAAGAAGTAGAAGGTTGAGAACAAAATAAAGCTATAGAGGTGTACTTTAGTGTCAAACATATCAATTACAACTATCGGGCGCCGCGGGGCATTGACAAAAATATTTAAAGAAGAATTAAATAAAATAGGTGCCAAGGTGATAGTAACTGACAAAAGCCCTCTGGCCCCTGCCCTGTATGAGGCAGATAAGTATTGCCTTACTCCAGGGATAACTGATGATAATTATATAGAAACCATTTTAAAGATCTGTGAAGAAGAAGATATAAAGGCAATCATACCTTTACTGGAGCAAAGCTTTCCGGTCTTCAATCAGGCCAGAGACCTCATAGATGAAAAGGGTATTATATTACTTTTATCCAGTGCTGAGATCATTGAGCTCTGTAAGGATAAATACAGGCTTTATCAATATTTCAGGGAAAAAGGCATACCTGTACCGGAGACTTTTTTACCGGAGGAATTAAGACAGAATTATGGGGATTTGCCATATCCCTTGTTTATAAAACCCCGTAAGGGGCAGGGCAGCCAGAATTCCAGGAAGATAAATACAGAGGAAGAGCTGAAGTTTTATATTAAGACCATGGAAGATATTATTATCCAGGAATATCTTGCCGGTGATGAATACACTATAGATACTCTATCTGACCTGGAAGGCAGGGTTTTATCTGCAGTTCCGCGGAAAAGGCTGGAGGTCAGGGCGGGTGAAGTAAGTAAAGCGGTGACAGTCAGAAATGATATGTTAATTGAACTTGCTGTAAGGGTTATAGAAGATTTGGGCATCATCGGCCCGGCCAATCTCCAGGCCAAAGTTCTTCCCGGTGGAGAGATAAAGCTGATTGAGGTCAATCCACGTTTTGGAGGAGGAGTCCCTCTTTCCTATCAGGCGGGTGTAAATTATCCTTTATTGATCTATAAGATGTTAAAGGGTGAAAAAATAGAACCTTTCATAGGTGAGTTCCAGGACGGTTTAGTTATGTTAAGGTATGATACAGCAGTATTCATGAATATCAAAGATCTCGAAAAAAAAGATAATTGTCTTTAAGACATTAAAATTATTTAGAATTTACAGGTGTAGAAAATGATTAAAGCAGTTATTTTTGACCTTGATGATACTCTCTATTATGAACTGGATTATGTAAAAAGCGGTTTCAGGGCAGTCAGCAGGTATATAAGTTCTAAATATGGGGTTTCTGAGGAAGAATTTTATCAACTGCAGCTCGATATCCTGGAGATGGAAGGGCTGGGAAAGGTCTTTGACCTGACCCTGGAGAATTTTTCTCTTCCCCTGGATGAAGTGGAAAGAATGCTGGCTGTATACCGTTCCCACATTCCGGAGGGAATACAGCTTTATGAAGATGCAGAGTATATACTTAAGAAACTGAAAAGGGAGAAAAAATATAAGACAGGTATAATAACAGACGGTAATTCCCTGGTACAGTGGAATAAGATTAAAGCCCTTAGTTTAATTGATCTGGTTGATGAAATCATTGTCACTGATGATTTTGGAATCGATAAAAGAAAACCCGCTCCTTTTGCCTATTTAAAGCTTTTAGAGACCTTTCAGATACAGGCAGGTGAAGCTGTCTATATAGGAGATAATCCGTTGAAAGACTTTATAGGAGCGAGAAAACTGGGGATGAAAACAATCAGGGTGTTAAGGGAAGAAGGTATGCACATAGAGAAAAGGATGATTGCAGAATATGAAGCTGACAAGGAGATTTATAGTTTATATGCATTAAAAGAATTACTAAAGTTTGATGTTGGGGAGGGCAAGGATGCATAGTTATGATGAGCATATCAAATATAATGGTCGTAAGATTATTGAATGTAAAGAATGTGGATTTAAACATATATATCCGATACCATCGAAAAGTGAATTAGATAATTTTTATAAAAATGATTACTATAGAGAGGTTAAACCCTTTAATTATGATATAGTTACAGAAGAGTATATAACTAAAAAATAGAGCAGCTTTCTAATTCAAAATTATTCGATAGAATTTATAAAAAGGTAGAAGAGTTGAAAAGGACTCCTTTTAAAACAATGCTTGATATTGGGGCAGGGAATAATCTTTTGTCAAAGTTTTTTCAACTAAAAAGTTGGGTTGTTCATGCAGTTGAACCAAGTATAGATGCCAGCAAATATTTAAAGGCTTTTAATATAAATATATATAACAGTAGTATCGAGGATTTTAATTTTGGACAAATTAAGGATTTGTCATTTATTAATGTTCAATTTGTTCTTGAGCATTTACGAAATCCTATCCAGTTCTTAAAAAATGCCTATAATGCTTTGGTAACAGGTGGAGTAATCAGGATCTGTGTGCCTAATGATTTCAGTGATGGGCACCTGGCTTATATGGATTATCATGGAGGTAAACCTGCCTGGGTTGCTTTCCCTGATCATATCAATTATATTAATTTTGATAGTTTAAACAGGCTTTTAGAGAGAATTGGTTTTGAAGAAGTCTATAGACGTTCAAATTTTCCATTGGAATTTTTGCTTTTAGGTGGAATAGATTTTTATTCCAACAAAAAAGATAAAGAAAAAGTATCTCCCTTTGTATCTAATTTTGAGTCTGCTTTGAAGGGCGAAAAACTATATAAATTATATGAATGTCTCGCTCAGGTTGGTTTTGGCAGATCAGCCTTTATGTATTTCAGGAAGAATTGAAAGGAGTGCAGAAAATGAACTCTGTAAAGATAGATAACAAGTATCTTGGGGATGAGCATCCTGTTTTCATCATCGCCGAAGCCGGCAGTAATCATGACGGCAATCTGGAACAGGCCAGAAAGCTGATAGATGCAGCTGTGGAAGCCGGGGCAGATGCGGTGAAGTTTCAGACCTTCACTGCAGATAAAATTGCAGCCAGGACCGATGATGAAATAATGATACTGGGGGATGAATATGATACTGCCGATAATCTCTATGATTTATATAAGGGTCTGGAGCTGCCCAGGGAATGGCAGGAGGAATTGAAGGATTATGCAGAGCAAAAGGGGATTATCTTCCTCTCCACCCCTTTTGATTATGAGGCAGTTGACCAGCTGGATGAACTGGGTATGCCGGCGTTTAAGATTGCTTCTTTTGAGTGTATTGATATTCCCTTTTTATGTTATATTGCCC
>JAAYLO010000171.1 GCA_012521855.1 Halanaerobiaceae bacterium | reverse complement strand
TAGGGATTCCGGAAGACACTGATTTCATCGGGGAGTTTTTTCTGTAATACCATACTGTATCTCAGCCTGTCCTTGATTACTTCCAGCATTGCTGCAGGTGACTGGGCCCTGTGGAACCAGAAGAGTTTTTTCAGTGCTTCAGGGTCCTTCCCTTTCAGGTCATGGACTACATCCCTGACAAGGGCCTTGAGGTAATCCAGGCTTAATTTGTCTGTGACATTACCAATCTTTGCATCTTCTCCCAGACGATTTTTGCGCCCTTTATCATGAGGATCAGGCAACACATACAAATATGGCTCAAATATATCCATTGCTGGTTCTATCAATTTCTTCAAATCATTCTGTTCAAGGCTCCCAATTATTTTCATATAATTTTCTTCCAATACAGGTTCCTTCATTTTTAAACCCTGATCAACAATATATGTACTACCTATCTGTTTGAAAAGTTTACTACACAAATTATCTGAACTGAGATAATTTATTATATTTTCTTTACTTCCACTTGTCTTTATACGGGCTTGATAATTCTTATATGCATCTATAAACCTCATTTTGCGTTCTATTATTAGATGATTCATATTATTAGAAACAAAATTAACTGCTTTTTCTTCATCTAATGATAATCTCTCTTTTAATATTTCTATTAATACCTTTGTAACTTTCTCAATATCCAGACTCTGCCCTGCATTTTTACGAAATTTGCTGCTAATATTACCATTAATAATTACTCCTTTTTCCATCAAATCATACAGTATTGTATCCATTGTTTTATCTCTTTCGAGAAGCTTCTTAAGAAAATAGAAGATACCTAATTTATAACCGAAAAATTCGTTCCCTCTGAATTCGAGAAAATTACCACAACCCATAGTATTATAATTTATTACCTGATAATTACATGTTAACTTTAATTCATTGTTTTCGCTATCTTCTTCCTGGTATTCAACTACCCCCGACATATAAGAATCTGACATAACTCCAGTATATGTAGCAAAGGCACCACCAAGTCCGTAGCCTTGTAAACTATATTGGTAATCTGTCTTTCCTTTCTCCTCATTATCTTTTACTTTTGTCAGGTAAACCATTTCGGCCCTTTCAAAATCTTCATTTGGTAAACCTGCGGCCAGACAGAGTCTTGTAATTTTATTCTCATTTTCAAGAACACTATAATTAATAACTACGTCTTTTCTGTCCTGGTCTTCATATATGTTTGCTTTAAATTCCTTTTCTGAGCTAATTTCTTTATCCAGACTTTCTACAATATCCACTGGTCTCTGGCAAATATCTATACCATATATTTCTTTTATAATGTATTTCAAATTTTCATTTAGTTTTTTCATTCTATCTGTTTTTAAAACAGGTTTAACCTGACTTATTCCATACAGGAACCTTAATGGAGGTTCCTGGGGTAAAGCATTACCTTTCTGTACTACAATACCATCACTTTTCACAGTAACTTTATCTTCATCTATTTTTGCTCCCTCATTCAAATCCTGCTTGTCTGTCTTTAAAACTTCCTGTTTATTGTTATACTCCTCAGTTACCTTTTTCAGGAAAGACCATGAATTTTCAGAGGTTTTATTAAGTATCTCTATAACTCCATATCCTGTCATCAATACACCACTTATTC
>JAAYLO010000170.1 GCA_012521855.1 Halanaerobiaceae bacterium | reverse complement strand
CGGCCGGTATGAGCTTGAGCTTGATTTTGATAGCTTACACCTCCCCAGCTTTCCGGGGGTTGCAGGGAACATATCCTATTTTGAATTGCTTAAGGAAAAATCTGAAGAAGACCTGGTAAAAAGGGGATTGTCAAAAGACCCTGAGGCTGTGGAGAGAATGGAATATGAGCTTGGAATTATTAAAGAGATGGGCTATGTGGATTATTTCCTCATTGTCTGGGATTTTGTTGATTATGCGGAAAGAAAAGGGATAAGGGTAGGGCCTGGCCGGGGTTCAGCAGCAGGGAGCCTTGTTTCCTATCTCCTGGGTATTACCAGGATCAATCCCCTGGAATATAATCTCCTGTTTGAAAGGTTTCTGAACCCTGAAAGGGTTACCATGCCTGATATTGATATAGATTTTGATGAAAAAAGGGACCAGATCATTGAATATGTCAGGGAGAGATATGGCAGGGAAAGGGTAGCCCAGATAGGTACCTTCGGTACCATGGCTGCCAGGGCGGCCATCAGGGATATCGGGAGAGCCCTTGATATACCGCTTAAAAAAGTGGACAGGATTGCCAAACTGGTTCCAGGGCAGCCTGGAATAACCATCTCAGAGGCTTTTAAGATGAGTGAGAAATTACAGGAATTCTATCAGGAGGATCAGGAGGTCAGGAAATTGCTGGACCTGGCGGAAAAGGCTGAAGGATTGCCCAGACATATCTCTACACATGCAGCCGGTGTAGTTATCGGTGCTGATGATTTGAGCAATCTTGTGCCATTACAGACCCAGGATGAAGGCATCATCACACAGCTGCCCATGAATGACCTGGAGAGCCTGGGCCTGCTGAAGATGGATTTTCTGGGGCTCAGGAATCTTACCATAATAAACAAAACGCTGAATCTGATCAGGGAAAGACATGGTATTGAGCTCGACATTGATAGCGTCCCCCTGGATGATCCTGAGGTCTATCAGTTATTACAGACAGGTAAAACCCTGGGAGTATTTCAGATGGAGTCATATCTCTTTCAGGATCTGAACCAGAGATTAAAGCCTGATAAGTTTACGGATATTATTGCTTTATTGGCCCTCGGCCGTCCCGGGCCCCTGGGAAGCGGCCTGGTGGACCAGTTTATTGACAGCAGGCACGGCCTGAGGGAGCCTGAATACCTGCATCCCTCTCTGGAGCCGATTTTGAAGGAGACCTTCGGCCTTATTCTCTATCAGGAACAGGTAATGGAGATTGCCAGTAAAATCGGCGGTTATACAATGGGTGAAGCTGATCTTCTCAGAAGAGGGATGGGAAAGAAGAAAAAAGAGCTGATAACCAGTGAAAGAGAGCGTTTTGTAGAAGGTGCAGGAAAGCATGGGATAGATCCAGATACTGCCAATCAGATTTTTGACCAGATGGAGTATTTTGCAGGTTATGGTTTCAACAAATCTCATAGTGCTGCTTATGCCTTACTGGCATATCAGACCGCTTATCTGAAGGTTAAGTATCCGGCAGAATTCATGGCGGCCCTTCTTTCTACTGTAATGGACAGCCAGAATAAAGTAGGGCAGTATGTAAGGGAATGTAAGGAGATGGGTATTGAGGTCCTGCCGCCTGATATAAACAAAAGTGACTGTGAATTTAAGCCCGATGGTGATAATAAAATACATTTTGGCCTGAAGGCCATAAAAAATGTAGGTGAGTCTGCTATTGCAGCGATAATAGAGGGCAGGAAGGACGGCCCGTATACCTCACTGGATGATTTCCTGCAAAGGGTGGATTTGAGAAGGGTGAATGTCCAGGTGACAGAATCCCTTATCAAGGCAGGTGCTTTCTCCTCTTTCAGGGAAACCCGCTCACAGATGCTGGTGAAATATGAGGAGCTTTATGGAAAGGCCAATAGGTACCGGCAGAAGCGGGCAGAAGGCCAGACATCCTTTTTTGATATTGTAGAGGACCAGGAGAGTTTTTTTGAGGACAAAGTCAAATATCCTGAAATAGGGGAGATGCCCGTGGATGAAATACTTGCCTATGAGAAGGAATACCTGGGTATTTACCTGACTGCACATCCCCTTGATTATTACCAGGAGAAGATTGCCCGTTTTGCAAATTGTGATTGTAATAAACTGCAGGATAGAATTGAAGATGATGATAAATTATTAAAGGATGATAATCTTCTTTTTGCCGGTATAATTATTGAGCGGAAAAACCATGTGACCAGGAATAATAAGATGATGGCTTTTCTGACTGTAGAGGATTGGTCGGGCCGGGTAGATCTTGTGGTTTTTCCTGATATATATAGTAAATTTGAGAAAAATTTATCCCCCGGCAGCAGGGTAATGATCAGTGCCCATATCTCAGATGACAGTATAATTGCTGATTCAATAATAGGCCTGGATACCTCTTTGCTGGAAATTATCATTAAGGGAAATGAGATTGGAGCTCAAAAACTGAATAATCTTAAGAATATACTAAGGAAATATCCAGGTGAAATTCCTGTTTTCATCACTATTGAAGCCAAAATGAGATATTTATTGCTCACTGACAGCATATTCTGGGTTGGGGGGAGTATTTATTTAAGGAAGGAATTAGAACAGCTTTTAGGCAAAGAAAATTATAAAATGCATGGAGGAAAAGATGAATAATACATTATTTCAGTGGATAAATCAGTATTTTTCTGAAGAGATGGCAGTCTTTCTGGTCTCCACTCTGCCTGTTGTAGAATTAAGAGGGGCTATACCCCTGGCTATAGGCCTTGATATGAACCCCTGGAAGGCATACTGGCTGGCTGTTCTCGGGAATATGCTTCCGGTGGTTCCATTATTGCTTTTTCTGGTACCTGTAAGGAAATATCTCAGAGAACATTCTGAAATAATGGATAAATTTTTCTCCTGGCTGGAGAAGAGGGCCCTTGATAAGGGTGACAAGGTAGAGAGGTATGGAGCAATTGGTTTGATGCTTTTTACGGCAATCCCTCTGCCCACGACAGGTGCCTGGACTGCCAGCCTGCTGGCAGTACTGTTTAGGATTAAGTTCAGATACGCTTTTCCAGCTATTCTTATGGGAGTATTGCTGGCAGGAATCATTATGATAATTTTAAGCCTGACCGGTAAGGCTATATTGTAAGACCGCTTGACTTTAAAATGAAAAAAGTGTATTATAAAAAAAATGAGGGGGTAATATAAATATGAATGAAATACAGGCTGATTTTATAATAATAAAAGCTCTGGAAGACGGGGTTACTATCATAGGATTGACCCGTGGTAAGGAAACAAGGTTTAATCATACGGAAAAGCTTGATAAAGGCGAAGTTTATGTAGCACAATTTACTGAACACACATCAGCAATAAAAATCCGTGGGAAAGCAGAGATTATTACCAGACATGGATCTGTAAATTCAGGAGAATGAAATTAAACCAGACGTAGTACAGGGCTGGTTTTTCTTTTGAATATTTGCCATAGGTAAGGACAAATAGAATGTGAGGGAGTAAACTATGTGGCAGGTTGTCTATATTACATCAAAAGAAGAGGCCCAGGAAATCAGTGAACGTTTACAAAAATTAGGATTTCTGGTAAAGATTGAGCCGATGGATGATTACAGCTACCAGATAAAGGTTCCTGAATCAGAAGCTGAGGAAGTATATGATCTTATACACGAGTGGTTTTGAGAAATCTAGTATGAGGTGAGAAATTATGTTTAAAGACCTCTTTGGAAAACCAAAGTATGTTACTGTAAGGTCCCGTGAAAGACATGATAGAGATGATATTTCCCCTGACAGCCATTTATGGACAAAGTGTACTAATTGTAATGCCATTATATTCAATAAAAAACTGGTTGAAAACCTGATGGTCTGTCCGGAATGTAATTATCATTTCAGGATATCGGCCAGGGATAGACTGGCTATTACTGTTGATGAAGACAGTTTTCAGGAATTTGCCCGGGATATTCAGAGTGAAGACCCCTTAGGTTTCCCTCAATACAGGGAAAAACTGTTACAGGCAAAAATCAAGACAGGACTTGATGAGGCGGTAATTACGGGTGAAGCAGCTATAGACAATATGCCGGTAGTTATTGGGGTCATGGATTTTACATTCCTGGGGGGAAGCATGGGGTCAGTGGTTGGAGAAAAGATAACCATTGCTGCAGAAAGATCGCTGGAGACCCAGAGACCCCTTATTCTGTTTACAACGGCTGGTGGAGCCAGAATGCAGGAAGGCCTGGTCTCATTGATGCAGATGGCCAAAACCAGTGCAGCTGTCAGGAGACTTGATAAAGCAGGAATCTTATATATATGTGTAATGACAGACCCGACCTCAGGCGGAGTGACTGCCAGTTTTGCCTCTATAGCCGATATAATCATTGCCGAAACAGGTGCCCTTATTGCTTTTGCCGGTCCCAGGGTAATCAAGCAGACCATCAGTGCTGATCTTCCTGAGGGATTTCAAAGGGCAGAATTTTTACTGGAGCATGGAATGGTTGATATGGTTGTAGACAGGAAAGATATGAGATCACAGCTTGCCCGGATCCTGAAGATTCATGTACAGGGGGTGAGATATTGTGGTTAATAATATTCTTGATTTTGAAAAACCTTTAATTGAACTGGCAGCTAAAATAAAGGAATTACAGTCCTTTATGGATGAAAAGGGTCTGGATTTAAGTGAGGAAATAAATAGACTGATGGAACGGGCTGAAAAATTACAGAAAGAGATTTATGCTGACCTTGATACCATGCAGATTATACAGATTGCCCGCCACCCCAATCGTCCTACAGCCAGTGATTATGCGAAATATATCTTTGATGATTTTATTGAAATACATGGTGACCGGAAATTTGGTGATGATAAAGCCATGCTTGGCGGTATCGGTTTGATTAACAATCAGGCTTTTACTTTTCTCGGTCATCAGAAAGGAAAGACTACCAAGGAAAACCTGTCCAGAAACTTTGGAATGCCCCATCCGGAAGGTTACCGTAAAGCCCTCCGGCTGATGAAACAGGCTGAAAAGTTTGGACGCCCGATCATTTCTTTAATAAATACTCCTGGAGCCTATCCAGGGATAGGTGCAGAAGAGCGGGGACAGGCTGAAGCCATCGCCAGGAACCTGATGGTAATGTCTGATCTTAAGGTCCCCATTATTGTTGTGGTTACTGGTGAAGGCGGCAGCGGGGGGGCTTTAGGTATCGGTCTGGGTGACCGGATTATGATGCTGGAATATAGTTATTATTCTGTTTCAACACCTGAGGCCTGTGCGGCCATAATCTGGAAAAATGCCGAAAAAGCGCCTGAAGCAGCTGAAGCATTGAAGATAAACGCAAAAGCGCTGAAGAAGCTGGGTATTATAGACAGGATCATCAAGGAGCCTGTAGGAGGTGCACATAAAAATCCGGAAATGTCAGCGAAATTATTAAAAACTGCTATCCTTGAAGAATATGAAGAACTAAAGAAATTCTCCGTTGAGGAACTTATTGAGAACCGATATCAGAAATATCGCAAAATAGGCGAATTTAGTTATAAATCTGATGATGAGATGCTGAAGGAGGAAGTTGAATGAAGAGGATAGGGGTATTAACCAGTGGTGGTGATGCACCGGGTATGAATGCAGCAATCCGGGCAGTAGTCCGGACTGCTATTTTTTATAATCTGGAAGTAATGGGGATCAGAAGGGGCTATGCAGGCCTGATTGAAGGAGACTTTATTGAACTGAATTCCAATTCGGTCAGTGATATCATGCAGAGAGGCGGGACCTTTTTATTATCAGCCCGTTGTGAGGAATTTGCAACTAAAGAGGGCCGGAAAAAGGCGGCTGAGCAGTTAAGAAAAAGAAATATTGACGGCCTTGTTGTGATCGGAGGAGACGGTTCATTAACCGGTGCTGAATACTTATATCAGGAACAGGGTATAGCATATATAGGAATTCCCGGTACCATTGATAATGATCTGGCAGGTACTGATATTACCATCGGCTTTGATACAGCCATGAATACAATAGTAGATGCTATCAATAAAATAAGGGATACAGCCACTTCCCATGAGCGGAATTTTATTATTGAAACAATGGGCAGGATCTCTGGTTTTTTGACAGTTATGGCTGGACTGGCTGGTGGAGCAGATGCCTTATTGATTCCCGAACAGACAGTAAGTATTGATGAAATCTGTGATAAATTGGCTAAACGCCAGAAAGAGGGCAGGTTACACAGTATTGTTCTTGTTGCTGAAGGATATGGCGGCAATTTCAGGACAAACCGTGATATAAATGAAAGCCCTGCCTATGGAATTGCCAGGAGGATTGCTGAACTCACTGGACAGGAGACCCGGGTTATTATTCTCGGCCATCTGCAGAGAGGCGGTTCTCCTACTGTAATGGACCGTATCCTGGCCAGTAAACTTGGTGCAAAGGCAGTTAAGCTCTTGATGGAAGGACAAGCCTCAAAGATGGTGGGCTTAGTCGGTAATAAACTAGAGGCCTGCAGCATAAAAGATGTTCTTAAAAAGAAAAAAGAAATAGACCTTGAATTATATGAATTACACAGGATACTCTCAATATAGTTTTTTTGATTATTTACATCTGGAGGTATCGGGATGAGAAGGACAAAGATAGTCGCTACCATCGGGCCTGTAAGCAATAATAAAAAAGTATTGTCCAGTATGGTAGATGCCGGCCTTGATGTGGCAAGGCTGAATCTTTCTCACGGAGATTATGAGGAACACAGGAAGAAGATAGAATTAATCCGTGAGATAGAGGATGAGACAGGGAAAACTATCGGTATCATGTTTGATACAAAAGGGCCGGAAATAAGGACAGGAAAAGTGAAAGAGGATAATATCCTTTTGAAAACGGGTGATGAAATTACTATCACTACAGAAGATATAATTGGAGACAGCACCAGGATCTCCATATCTTACAGGAATTTAGTAAATGAACTGCCGGTTGGTTCAAGAATCCTGATTGATGACGGCCTCCTTGAGTTTGAAGTTGTTGAAGTAAAGGAAACAGAACTGCTCTGCAAGATAATTAACGGCGGTGTACTGGGTTCCTGTAAAGGTGTAAATATACCCGGGATATCACTGGATTTACCGGCACTGACAAAGACTGATAAGGAATATATCCGTTTCGGGATTGAAATGGGGATTAACTTCATTGCTGCCTCTTTTGTCCGCAAGGCACAGGATGTACTTTCTATCCGGGCTTTCCTTGATAATAATGGTGCACAGGGGATCTATATTATTGCCAAGATAGAAAATCAGGAAGGTGTAGATAATATTGATGAGATCCTGGAGATCGCGGACGGTATAATGATAGCCAGGGGTGATCTGGGTGTTGAAATACCGTCGGAACGGGTTCCGGTCATTCAAAAGAGGATTATACACAAATGCAATGAAGCAGGCAAGCCGGTTATTACTGCTACCCAGATGCTGGAATCCATGATCAGAAACCCCCGTCCGACCAGGGCAGAGGCCTCTGATGTTGCCAATGCCATCTTTGACGGCACAGATGCCATTATGCTTTCCGGGGAATCAGCAATCGGCAGATATCCAGTAGAGGCAGTAAGAACCATGGATAGAATTGCCAGAGAGATAGAAAGCTCGGCATTTTACCAGGAGGCTATGGTTAAGACAGCAAAGAATAACAAGGCCAAGGCCAGTACAATAACTGAATCAATCAGTTATTCTTCCTGTAGAATTGCTATGGACATTAATGCAAAATGCATTATAAGTGCAACCAGTAGTGGAAATACTTCCAGGATGCTGGCCAAATTCAGGCCCAGAACCCAGATTATTGCTGTAACTCATGATAAATATGTAAAACATTATCTGACCTTATGCTGGGGAATCTATCCAATCCAGTTACCGGTAAAGAGCAAGACCACTGATGAGTTGATAGATAATTCCATAAAAACTGTGCTCCGCTACGGTTTGCTTAAACCGGGCGATCTTGTTATAATTACTGCAGGTACAGATTTGTCCATTAATACAACGAACTCTATAGAAGTATTGACCATTTAAAAAATATTTTTTTCTAAAAAAGGGTTTTTGGAATTTTTGTTGAATAAGTTAAGTTGGGAAAATTTCGTCCAAATTATCTTACTTTATTTTAAAAAAGGACAGGGAATATTTTTTTATGTCAAATTCCTATAATATGTATTAAATACATATATATAAATAGTATAAAGTTATAAGATTATCTATAGTTCTGAATAGTTCTGAGTAATTCAGGCTTAAGCTGCATAAAAAAAGAAGCTGTTCCTTATAATATAATATCCTGATTAAGTTAGTTTTTTGCTGCCCTGGATTAATAATCCATGAGACATTAAAAGATAATATAATAAGGAGGTAATGTTTAATGTCGCAAAAATATGTATATTCTTTTGGTGGAGGGAAAGCTGATGGTCAGGCCGGGATGAGAAATTTACTCGGTGGCAAGGGTGCAAATCTTGCTGAAATGACAAGTCTGGGGATTAATGTTCCTCCTGGATTTACCATTACAACAGAGGTTTGTACACTTTTTTATGAAAATGACAGACAGTATCCAGATGGTCTGGAAGCACAGGTTGATGAAGCAATTGCGAAAGTTGAGAAAGTAATGGGTAGTGTCTTCGGTGATACAGAGAACCCCTTATTATTCTCTGTACGTTCAGGTGCCCGGGTTTCTATGCCTGGTATGATGGACACTGTACTTAATCTTGGCCTTAATGATGAAACTGTAGAGGGACTAATCAAACAGACCGGTAATGAGCGTTTTGCCTATGACTCTTACCGCCGTTTTGTCCAGATGTATGGTAATGTTGTTATGGGAATTGATGGTGCAGTTTTCGAAGATATTCTTGATAAGAAGAAGGAAGAACTCGGTGTTACATATGATACAGAAATTCCGGATGAATCACTGAAGGAACTGGTAGAAGAATTCAAATCATATGTTGAAAAGGAAACAGGCAAGAAGTTTCCTGAGGATCCTAAAGAACAATTATGGGGTGCAGTTAATGCTGTATTCGGCTCCTGGAATAACCCGAGAGCTATCAGTTATAGAAATCTTAATGATATTCCACATCATTGGGGTACAGCTGTAAACGTTCAGACAATGGTTTTCGGGAATATGGGAGATGACTGCGGAACCGGTGTTGCCTTTACCCGTAACCCGGCAACAGGTGAAAATGTATATTACGGCGAATACCTGATCAATGCCCAGGGTGAGGATGTTGTAGCAGGTGTAAGGACTCCTAAACCTATTTCTGAACTGGAAAAAGAGATGCCGGAAATCTATAAAGAACTGACAGGTATTTTTGACAGGCTGGAAAAACACTACAAAGATGTCCAGGATGTTGAGTTTACCTTCCAGAAAGGGACCCTTTACATGTTACAGACCCGTGCAGGTAAGAGAACTGCCAGGGCAGCTGTCAAGATTGCAGTAGACATGGTAAAAGAAGGTTTGATAGATAAGAGGACTGCTGTTACCAGGGTAGAAGCAGCTAAACTTGATGAGCTGTTGCACCGGAGGATTGATCCCAATGCAAAAGCACCCTTACCTGCTAAAGGATTAAATGCTTCTCCTGGTGCTGCTAGTGGTAAAGTAGTATTTGACTCTGATGAAGCAGCAGAGCTTGGTGCAGCAGGTGAAAAGATTATTCTTGTAAGGACAGAGACCTCACCAGATGATATTCACGGGATGGCTGTAGCCCAGGGTGTCTTAACATCCAGAGGCGGTATGACCAGCCATGCTGCTGT
>JAAYLO010000169.1 GCA_012521855.1 Halanaerobiaceae bacterium | reverse complement strand
CGACCAGTACATCTTCAGGGCCGATTTCCGGAACCGGTACCTCCCTGAGCTCAGTTGAACCATCTTCCATTGCATATTTTACGACTGCTTTCATTTATCTGACCCCTTTCAATCATTCATCAGGAAATTTTAATCCTTTTTCAAAGAAATATTATTTGCTGCTTCATAAAATAATCCCAGACCGGCGTGGTCCACGTCAGTATGCCCGTCAGCCAGCAGTTTCTGCATCATTTCCATTACCTGGGCAGTCAGAGGCATATAGACATTCAATTCCCTGCTTGTCTCAAATACATTTGTAAGATCCTTTACATGCAGTCTCATCCTGAAACCGGGATCATATTTTCCGCTAAACATCCTGGGAGCCTTATCTTCAAGGCAACGGCTTCCAGCCAGACCATTCCGGATTGCATTAAAGATCTTTTCCGGATCTACCCCGGCTTTTTTCCCGAGACTCATGGCTTCAGCTATAGCTGCAATATTAATTCCCACTATGACCTGATTGACCAGTTTTGTTATCTCTCCTGCCCCTATATCCCCAACCAGAGTAACACTCCTGCCCATTACTTCCAGGATCTCTTTATTCTCCTCAAATACTTCTTCTTTGCCGCCAACCATGAAGGCAACCGTACCGGCTTCTGCCCCTTCCTGGCCGCCGCTAACGGGGGCATCCAGCATTTCTACCCCTTTTTCCTCCAACCTGCCGGCAATCTCCCGGGAAACGAGAGGGGCAATGGAACTCATATCAATCAATACCTGGCCTGGTCTGGCACCTTCAATAACCCCGTCCTTACCCAGAACAACCTCTTTTACCTCTGGCGAATTGGGCAGCATGGTAAATATCACTTCACTATTTTCAGCTATATTTTGGGGAGAGGTCCCTTCCTTTGCCCCAAATTCTACAAGTTCCTTTACTGCTTCTTTGTTAATGTCATATACTATCAAGTCATAACCCGCTTTAATAAGATTTTAGGCCAATGGTCTGCCCATTATGCCAAGACCAATAAAACCTATTTTTTTCATGCTGAAAACCCCTTTCTATACTTTATATAATTTCTTCTACACTCCTGACTATCTCACTGACTGTCAGCCCATAGTATTCCAGAAGCTCCTCATAATTGTCTGCTGACTGTCCGAAACAATCATTGATGCCTATTCTTTTTATCTTCACTGCTTCAGTGCTCAGTGCCTCACAGACAGCACTGCCCAGTCCCCCGATAATACTGTGTTCTTCTGCAGTCACCACAGCCCGTACATCTGCAGAATATTTTCTAACCATTTCCACATCCAGGGGCTTGATTGTGCTGACATTAATAATCCTTGCTGATATACCCCGCTTTTTCAGTTCACTGTGTGCTTCCAGCGCTTTCGAAACCATGATGCCGTTTGCAAAAATAGTTACATCTTCTCCATCAGTAATCTTTCTGACTTTCCCTATTTCAAAAGGATATTCTTCTGTAGTAAGTACAGGCAGCTCAGACCTGGAAAGCCTGAGATAGACCGGGCCGTTATATTTTACCATTTCCCTTACTGCCATTCTTGTTTCTACTGCATCCAGTGGTGCTATTATTGTCATATTCGGCAGGGAACGCATTATTGATATATCCTCTATTGACTGATGGGTACCACCGTCACCAAAATCAGAGAGTCCGCTGCTTGAGCCGACAAGTTTAACATTCAGGCCAGGAAGGGCTATTCCCTGTCTGATCTGGTCATAAGCCCGGCCTGTTAAAAATACAGCAAAGGAATTTACAAATGGTATCTTCCCGCATAATGCCAGTCCTGCAGCTGTTGATACCATATTTTGTTCGGCAATACCCATTTCAAAAAACCTTTCCGGATACTCTGCTTCCAGAAAACAGGACATGGTAGAAGCACTCAGGTCCGCATCAAGGGCCACTATATTTTCATTTTCCCTCGCCAGACTCAATAATTCCTCACCGTAAGCTTTTCTTTGATCTGCTCTGTTCATCTTCCTTCCACCTCGATATGTAATTTTTCTAATTCCTCAACAGCCTGCCGGTATTCCTCTTCAGTAAGTCCATTATTATGGTAAGCAGCTTTGTTTTCAGCAAAAGATACTCCCTTGCCCTTAATGGTATGGGCAATTATAACAGTAGGCCTGCCATTTACCTCATCTGCAGCATCAAGAGCACTTACGATTTCTTCCATGTTGTGTCCGTCAATTTCAATGGTCTCCCAACCCGTTGCCTCAAACCTGGCTTTTATATTACCGAGTTCATGCCTGTCAATAGGCCCGGTAGCCTGGACTTTATTGTGGTCAACGATGGCAATTAGGTTATCTGCTTTGAAATTACTGGCAGCAGTTACAGCCTCCCAGATCTGGCCTTCAGCCAGCTCGCCATCGCCCAGTATCACATAAACCCTGTATTTCAGTCCATCCAGTCTGGCTGCCAGAGCCATTCCCAGTCCTATTGACAGACCCTGGCCAAGGGAACCGGTATTGGCTTCAATCCCCGGGGTCCGGATTTCCGGGTGCCCCTGTAGTATTGAGCCCAGTGTCTTTGTTTTTTTAAGCTCCTCTCTGGGAAAATATCCGGCTTCTGCCAAAGCTGCATACTGGGCCAGTACGGAATGACCCTTGCTGAAAATGAGGCGGTCCCGGTCAGGACAATCAGGAGCAGCAGGATTGTGCTTCATCTTATAAAAATACAGAGCAGTGACAATGTCTGCAGAAGACATGGAACCACCGACATGGCCTTTTTTATTGATACCGATGGACTCCAGGATATTTTTCCGGATCTGTACCGATTTTCTCTCCAACTCCTTAATTAATTCTTTCACATAAAACCACCCTTCCTTTTTTATTTTCAAAATAATGACCGCCAGTCAGCCCTTTGATGCATTACAGGTTATCCTGAAGCATACTGATATATGCCCTATTCATTACAGAAACTTAAAACAGCAGATTATATATAATTAAAATTGTTGTCAATATGTTCTTTCATCAGCTTCATAACCTTTTTCTTGTCCCTGTCCTCAATTGCTTTAATGATCTCTCCATGATAATATATCCCGTCTTCTGATCCCATTGCCCTGACTACTTCTACCATAGATTCCTGCAAATAATCCTTCATCAGGTCATTGGCCTTTTCTATTATCGGATTTCTGGTAATCCTGCATAAAGTCAAATGAAACTTCAGATCTTCCAGGGCAAATTTATCCAGGTCATTGCGGTATTGCTTCATTTTATTAAGTATTTCCTTTAATTCGTCTATATCTTCATCTGTAACCCTTTCCACTACCAATTCCATAGCTCCTACTTCAATAATTTTTCTGTATTCATGAACTGAATGTATTTTAGAGTCCTCTAAATTAACAAAGGCAGGTAAAAGGCCATCAATATAGAGTTCTCCGGAAAATTCTTTGACAAAGGTCCCCTCTCCCTGTTTCTTTTCTAATAAATCCAGGGCCACCAGTGTCTGCAGAGCCTCTCTTACCGTTACCCTGCTTACATTAAGGATTTCTGACAATTCATTTTCTGAAGGGATTTTCTCACCTGGCTTCCATCTCCCCATGAGTATCTCCTTCTTCAATTGTTCAAAAACCTGTCTGCTCAGACTTTCACGCTTTTCAATAGATTTCATTTTTAACTCCTTTTAATAATATTTATAATTTAGTTATCAGTTGTATTACAAGTTCTTATCTAAAAATATCACATTATTTGTTAATTGTCAATAAATCGTTTTTTGTGCTGTTTTTTGCCTGGTTTCTTTTGCCTGTATGTTGTTCCCGGGTCTTTTCCCAGTTTTTCTATTAAGTCTTTCTCCAAAAGCCTGTTTAATCTTCTGATGGTCTTCATTCTGTTATATCCTGTTTTTTCTTCAATTTCCTGTCTTGAAAGCTCTATTCCCTCTTTCAAGATATCAAGGAGAAAGAGTTCTTCTTCTGATAAACTGGATTTATTGATTTCAATAAGCGGTAATACTATACATATACTATCCTTAAAAATCCTAAACTCCGTTTCAGTCAGGCTTCCCTTATATACTCTCTTAATCCCCGTAACTGATGATTCAAATTTTTTGACAATACAAAGTCTGTAGAAAACTCCTGCTATTACCGGGTTCTGCAATAGTATAATATCACTGTAGAAACTCTCATCATCAGAAATACTCGCCGGTAATCCTCCCGGTATAATAATTTCTATTCTATCTTCATACATATTCACCTGTATATACAAATATATATCCAAAGCTCTATTTAATATTGCATAAACAAGGGAGCCCCTGAAAGCTTCCTCCGGGATCAGCTCTCTTTTAATTATTTGTTTCCCGCTGATTTCCTCATATTGATAATATCGTTTAAAGATTTCCACTGCCCTGTCATATTGGGCCAATAGGGATTTTTTACTGAAGATTTCTCTATATAATATCTGAACACCGTCTTTTCCATATACTACTATATCCAGTCCTGCATGCTCTATATTGTTTGTGTCAGCCAGTAATTCTGCAGCAATATTATAATAGCCTTCTTTATTATATAGGTTTAAATCTGCCAGAGTATCCAGGTTAATATTCTCTATTCCCTCTTTTTCTCTTAATTTTGCTTCCAATATCCCGAAATGCAGATTTTGAGTTGATGCCTTTTTTTCTTCATAATCTTTATTTAGCCCGTCAATTACCAGTCTCCTTAATTCAAATCTATCTACCTCTAAAGTACGGACATCCTGTCTTTTATATGCCCTGCCTTTGAAATAATATGGTGTCTCCCTTCCTTTCATTATACTTAAAATTATTATATTTTTTTCAAGGAATTTTTCTGCCTGAATTTTATAATCCGGAAGCGGGTTTAAGTACTCATTGATCATATCCTCAATCCTTTTGCATTCATCTTCTACATTGTCTATTCCTGCTGCTTTGCAATTTTCATCTATTCCAAATATAATCTGTCCGTCATGATAGTTTGAATAGGCACTGACAGTTTTCAAAAAATCCTCAGTTATCTCTTTTCGAAATTCCAGGTTATACTTTTCTCTCATTCCCATCATCATTTCCTCCCCCTTAAAAGATGTATAAAGCCTTCATCTCTCCATGAATAAGCTTTAAGCTAATAATCCCGCTTAAGAATATTCCGTATTTTCAAAATATTTATAGAATAGATTATAGAACTTTTTCTATTCCACCTTTATTTTACCATAAACTTCAAAAATGTACACCAGTCACCTGTAAATTCCGTTTCTTTTTCACCAGGTTCTTCAATCATAGAGTCTTTTTCCTGCTTTCCGGGGAATTTCAGGCCGGCTTCCTGTTATATCTCCAGAAACTCTGTCCTGACTCTATACTTCCCGCCGGTCTTCCTTTCAATTATCTCCCTGTATTTATCCAGCTGAGCCTGTTCTTTTGTTATCCCGCTTTTGTAATCAAGAACCAATATTTCTTTCTTCTCTTCATTTACCCTCAGATGGTCAATCCGGTAGACCTTTCCTTCATCCTCCAGTTCATACTCTGTAAAGGCCTGCCAGCCTGCCTGGAAATATCCTCTGTATTCATCCAGAAAATCTTCAACCCTTTTTATAATCTTATCAATCCTGGCCGGTCCCAGTATATTTCCATAACGGCCCAGTACCATCTTCCTGGCATAATCCCTTTCTCTTTCTGTATTGTATCTGATATATTCCAGGTAATAATGTAAAGCCAGTCCTTCAAGCCGCCTGATCTCCTTTTCGACAGTCATATCGAAATCCTTCCTGAAAACTGCCTCTCTCAGAAGTTCCTCAGATATTTTAAATGGCCTGAAGAATTCACTCAAATCTGATAAAACCGGAAGATTCACTTCTTCCTTTTCTCCAGCTGTTCTCAGCAGGCCTATCTCCTTCCTCTCAATGAGATCATATAGCGTGTCTGCCCCTGCTCCATGGAGCAGGCTGCCTTCATAAAATTCATATGAGCTCCCGCTCCAGCACCTGCCATCATTATCAGCTTCCAGTTTCCGGGGGCCTTCAATATATATGAAAAGGTTTTTCTCCGGTCTGGTCAGGGCTACATAGAGATTGTTGATCTCTTCCACCAGCTCTTTTTCCTTTTTCCTCTCAGCAAAATCAAAGCCCAGATATTCAAATAGTTTTTCGTATCTGGAATTGCTCAGGAGATAATCAGTTACCTCCTGAAAATCTTCATCGAATTCAAGATACAATTCCATACCGGCAAAACTATTTCCCCTATTCCCGGAAAGATTCCAGTAAAAGAATTCTGTTTCAAAGGAAAGTCCCTTTGCTTTATGAATGGTCATCAACTGCACGGCATTGTCTTCCCTGACCGCAGGTTGTTTCAACTCATCACTGTCCCTGTTTTCTTCAAGGTAGAGCATCAGTTCAGCAAGTGAATTGAACCTGCGCATGAGCTGGAAAAAGAAGGTGATATTCTTTAAGAAACCATTGTTATCACCGTATTTCTCAAGAAGCCCGCTGTGTTCAAAAAGGTAATTTGTAAGCTCCTTATAATCCAGCCTGCCCAGCTGCCTGACCTCGAGAAGGAAATCCTGTAGATCAGGATAGTCCAGCTGTTTCTCCTCTCCTGCCATCAACCCTTCAACCTCAGCCTTATTTGCCAGGAGGTATCTTAAGACAGTATTGTTTATCCCGATAATATCACTGCGGAGGAATTTCAGCAGATCAAAGTAATCACGGTAATTCAGATATCTCAACAGGAGATACAGGGGTTTTACTGCCTGATGATCCAGGATACTGTCTTTACTCTCCAGGAGATAGGGTATCCCCTCTCTATCCAGTTCAAAGGCAATCTCGTTCAATTCCCTGTTAGAGCGGGCCAGGACAGCAGTATTATTATATGAAGGCAGTTCCCTGAGCCTCAGGGCAATCCCCCTTTTCAGATCAGCGGTGATCTTCTCATTCATTTCCAGGATTTCCTGCTGTTTTTCCTGGCTCAGGCCTGCAAAACTCCTGGTTTCTGTATTTGTCCTGGTCTTCTCACCACCCAGAAGCAGCTCCAGATAGCCTCCAGTCTTGTCGGAGAGATGTTCAACAACTGAATATTCCCAGTCCATTTCGATATTGAGGAAAAACCTGTTTATAAAATCAACAATTTCCTTATCGCTGCGGTAACAGGTATTTAGTGTTTCAATCCCTGCTTCCAGTATCATATGGAGATTGGAAAAGAGCTCTTTTTCCCCGCCCCGCCAGCCGTATATGGACTGTTTCTCATCACCGACTATTATCACATTATCACACCTGTCAATAAGGGGTTTCAGGATCTTCCACTGCAGGATACTGGTATCCTGAAATTCATCAATATACAGGCTTTTGACCTGGTTCTCCAGGAGTTCATAAAAATACCGGGTGGCTTTACCCTCATCTATAAGTCCCAGGGCAGGCTCATTGAAGTATTTGTAAACATAATTGCTGATATCTGTATGAGTAAAGGCCTTCTCCCTGAATTTCAGATTGTCATATATCTCAAAAATCCGGGAAGAGAATTTAAATATCTCTTCTTCATATGGTATCATCTCTTCAATATAGATACAGGCAGCCAGTTCCTGGAGAAAATGTTCAAACTCAGCTTCCAGTTCTTCTCTCAGTTCGGCTGTTTTCTTCCCGGAAATTTTCCTTCCATTCCAGAAACTCCTGTTAAAAAAGAGCCCGTAATTTCTGTAGATCTTATCTTTCTTCTCTTCTTCACTCTGAAGAGTACAGTACTCTGACATAAAGTTCTGAAAATCCTTTACATAATACTCAGGGGAAAAGCCGTCCCCTTTTTCCAGTGCAATCTTCTCCAGGATATCCTGGCATCTATCCAGACAGGAACTCAAATTGCCGGTTTCCATCCTGGACCTTTCACGGTAATTGATGAGGAGAAACTTCCAGCGGTTATTGATAATCTCCCTGATGAGATCAAGATAATGTGTAATATATCTCTCTGTATTATCCTTTAAAAACTTCTCCATCAATGCGAAATCAGCCGGACTCTCCAGAATATACCGGAAAAGCTCTTCCAGTATCCCCTCATTGCTGTTTTCATCTATAATCTGATATGAATAGACCCCCAGATATGGGGCAACAGCCTGTTTAAAGATCCGGTTAATAAAGCTATCAATGGTATAAATCCTGACCCGGTCTTTGTTCCTGATCATCTTCTGATAAATATTTTCAAGATCCCCGGCTTCATACTCAATATCAGGGTAAATCTCCCTGAGGCTTTTTAAAATACTGCTATCCTCATCTTTAGCCAGTATATCTTTCAGATGGGCAAAAACCCGCTCTCTTATCTCTGCTGTAGCTTTTCTGGTAAAGGTCATCACCACTATCTCTTCAAAATCCTGTCCTCTCATCAGGGCTGACAGATATTCCAGGGAAAGCCGGTAGGTTTTTCCGGTCCCTGCACTTGCTTTTAAGATTTTCTTCATTTTCTCACCACCCTGCAGATGTCCAGCATCTTACACCTGTCACAGATTGAAGCTTTGTATTCATAAATATATTCCCCTGTTTCAAAGAAGCCGGTAAGGGTATTCTTTATCTCTTCAGCGAGAGCTGTTTCTGTACCTTTTTTTCCTGCTATATATTTCTCATCAAGGACAGAATAAATATACTTCTCTATATTACACTCTCCTGACAATTCCGGGTTTAATAATAATGAGTAAAAATCAAGCTGTTTAAGGTCTCCTGCCCCTGTCTTGAAATCTATGAGATACAGGCCCTCTTCTGTTTTTATTAAAAGGTCAATCCGGCCGTTCAGGTATATACTGCTGAACTGATTCACATAAAAATACTTCTCCCGGACTGAATCAGGTTTCCATTCAGTCTCGATACTCTCTATCTCTCCCTTAATTCTCCTTCTGAAGGTCAGAATAAAATTCAGTATGGATTCTTCTATTTTCGGAAAGAGAATATCCTCATAATATCTCATATAATACCTGTTTATCTTTAAAGAGCAGGAGTCCAGTTTCTTTTTGATTATCCCTTTAAGTTTTCTGGTATCAATCTCCAATTCCGGACCGGACTCCTTCAGGATATCCTCGAAGAACTCATGGGTAAGTATACCCAGGAAGCGGGGATCCAGTTCATTTTTTATCTCCGGCTTCTCCTCCTCCAGTCCGGCAATATGTTCAAGAAAGAACCTGTAATAACAGGTCTTCAGGGTCAGATATTTGTAAAAGGCCAGTGAAAACTCCTCTTTGAAATCCTCCTTTTCCAGATAGAGATTGTCATCTTCCCGTGTTTCAGCCTGAAGCATGGCTGCAAGGGAGTCCTTTCCTCTGCCAAAAATACTTCCTGTAATAAGGGGGTAGTGTTTTGTTCCTATTTCCAATTCCTTATTCTCCAGGCCGTAAGCAAGGATCAGCTCTTCTACAAAGCTGCTGCTGCTGATATTCTCCTCTATATTATCCAGATTGAAGATTACTGCTCTCCTGCTGCTGAAGATATGCCGGAAGAAATAATATTTCTCTTCCAGTCTCCTCATTTCAGCTGTCTTTAATCCGGAATCACCCCTCTGCCTTTCGGTCAAGAGAAATCCATTGCTCTCTGCAGGAATGATCCCATGGGTGGCATTGAGTATAAAAAGACTTTCTGCCTGAAGATGCGGGGCAGAAAGGAGGTCCTTTATAATAAGGGGCGGCCTGCCTTCCCCTTCTTCTGAGACTGTCTTCACCACTTTATATCTCAGGTAGTTCAGGACCAGCCTGAAAAGCCCCTGTGCCCTGTCAGGAAAGAACTTATCCCAGGATTCTATTATCCCCATTTCTTCCAGGGAATTCAGTTCCTGCAGGGCTTCAAAATACCGGGATATATTGTTGCTGTATCTATAGTCATCCAGTTTCCTGAGCTGTATATCCTGCAGAAATTCTATAAGTTCTCTGAGGGAGCCGGATTTATTTATTTTCTGCAGATCATCAAAAACTGGTTTAAATCCTGCAAGTTTTTCTCCTGATGATTCAATAAAAGCCCTTGAAAGATAGACATAATCATCCCTGGCCAGTTCATAAAGAGCCTTCAGCTCCTCTATCCCGAGATTGTAGAAATCCCTGAACTCATTCTGATAACAGTTATCAAGCAGTATTTTTATCTCCAGTTTCAGCTCCCCGTTACTCCACTGTGCATTTAGCATCAGATTGTATAAAGCCTCCAGGAACCTGTAAAGCCCGGTCTCAGTAAAAGAAATGTCCTTCTCTACCCTGATCTTTTCTGGAGATAAGAGGTCCTGGTAAGTACTGCTGGCAAAATCCGCATCCAGGATACAGACTTTTCTTTCCAGGCCTTCTTTTCCATGAACCCTGTCCAGTAAGCCCAATAACTGCAGAAAGTCTGCTTCTGTATGGTATAGTTCAATCTCTGTTGACAGTCCCTCCGGAAATGTAAATGATCTGATCCTGATATTTTCCCGGTCATAGTCATTCTCATTCAGCTGAAGGACAAACTCAAGTCTGTAAGAACACGACTCCAGTTTTTTCAAAAGCTCTATCTCCATGGGTGTAAAACTGATTATATTAACAAATACTATTTCCCGGTAATCCTTCAGAAAAAAGTCGTCAAAATATTTAAAATCAAAGGCCAGGGTACTGTCAATACAGCCAAGCTCCTCCAGTTTTCTGCAGTACCTTTCCCTGATGGACTGAAAGAGCTCATATTTTTCCTGCTGCCAGTTCTCCAGACCTTTGAGTTCCTTCACCTTATACTCATGCATCTCTCTGTAAAAGCCGAAGAACTCTGCTGACAATTCTATGCTGTCAAAATAGTTTTCCACTCCCAGCTCTTTCTTTTCCTCTGCTGTCAATAATTGATAAAAGAGTGCGGCCAGCTTTTCTTCCCTGAGTACCAGCTTCCCTGTTGGAAAGAGTTTTTCCTTCAAATCTCCCATACTTAAAAAGAGGCTCCCTCTTTCCGGAAAGGGTCTCCGGTAATATTCCCTGGCTTTAAGCATGTTTTGATAATTATCAAATACATATACGGCATCTTCTGCCCTGTCCAGGGCCTTTGCCAGTATATTTTCCTGAAAACCGTAAAATTTAAACTTCATTTTTTCTCTCCCATTATTAATAATTCAATTTCAAAGCAACTAATAATCTAAACAAACAATCTGGTTTTATATAATAATTTCTTGAAAAAAAGCAATTATCCTTTTTTCCGCTTTTTTAAATCACACACTGTGAGCTGTTGACATACTATATACCAAAAGAATAATAGGAGGAAGAGAATATGAACAAAGGAAATATCCCGAAAGCTGCTGCTGGCGACGTTTTTGTAGCCAGTGTTATCAATCAAAAAGCTGTTAATAAAAGTGCCCAACAGGTACTTGTTGCTTTCGCAATTCAGTTCTTTATTGAGCTTGAAGCCCTATTTGGATTCTCAACCAATCAGGATAATGATATAGTAGACAGCTAATCATATAATATTATTTAAGAAAGGAGTAGTGAACTTGAAGATCAAATTTGAAAAAGACAGTATTAAGCTGAACTCAGAAAAAGGAGAACTGTTTGGTATTAGCATGACAGACCCCTTAAATCTGGAAGTGGCTGGCCAGGGTATCGAATCCGGGATTGCCCCTAAAATAATAAAGCCATCAGATGTAATAAAATGCCTGTCATCTGCCGGGCAAGAAGAATCCCGGGATAAGAAACTGGAGATATTAAGTTCTCTATTTGATAATTATATCTAATAAAAAAATATCAAATGGCTTGATAAAGGAGGTTATAAATTAATGAGTGATGTATTTGTCGCCAGTGTTATCAACCAGAAGGCAGTAAATAAATCAGCACAACAGGTACTTGCTGCTTTTGCTATTCAATTCTTCGTTGAACTCGAAGCTCTGTTTGGATTCTCGACCAGCCAGGACAATGATAAAATATTTGCATAAAATATTTCAGAATATACCCTGCTAAAAGCGAGTTCGGGCCTCTTAGTTATTCATAAGAGGCTAATGATTTATTTTAGAAAATTACTGGAGGTTTTTTTATGACAGAAAAGAAAGAAAATAATCATTCTGCTGGAGAAAAGGCAGTAAACCCGGAGATACAGGAGCTAGCGGAGAGCAAGAAAAAAAATAAAACAGATGAGATCATGATGGCTTCTGATATCGTAGACCAGATCAATTATAACCAGCAGTCCAATATGAGCCTGTCAGTTTATTCTGTAATTACTCAATCCTATTCCACAATAAAGATAAATATTTCTGATAATGATGACCGGGAGGATTAATGATGGCTAACAAAAACTGGATTCTCATTACAAACAGGAAAAAAAACACAAAAATCCCTTCTTCTATCCGTATTACAACTGATGGAAAAGTATATATTGACGGAAAACCCTTTGATGATAAAAATCCTGAATACAGAAATTTCAGTGTCTCTGTAGAAAAAAATACAGAGATGAACATGGGGGAAGAGACCAAAAGATTGCTGGAATTACAGAAAACATCCCGTCCAGGGGAAAGGG
>JAAYLO010000168.1 GCA_012521855.1 Halanaerobiaceae bacterium | reverse complement strand
GTACCAATTCAATGTGAATACTATGCCCTGGAGGGATTGGGACAGTTGATTAATACAATAAAACTGGTAAAAAACAATTTAAACCCTGATTTAGAAATACAGGGTGTTTTACTTACGATGTATGATGCCAGGACAAATCTCTCACAACAGGTTATTGAAGAAGTAATCAATTATTTCAATGACAAAGTATATAAAACCATTATTCCCAGAAATGTAAGATTGAGTGAAGCTCCAAGTTTCGGTAAACCAATAAATCTTTATGATTCGAACTCCAGGGGCGCAGAAGCATACAGGAAACTGGCAAAGGAAGTGGTTAATCTATGAGTAAAAATAGATTGGGAAGAGGACTGGGAGCATTGATAACAGACACGAGTATTGGGGAAAATGGTCAAACAAACGGGAAATTGAGAGAAATATATGTTCATCATATTGATCCCAACCCCTTTCAACCAAGACAGGAATTTAATATTGAAGTATTAAAAGAATTAGCTCAATCTATAAAGGAAAAGGGAATTATTCAACCTATTACTGTAAGACAGGTTAAACCAGACCGTTATCAGATAGTTACAGGAGAGAGAAGACTGCGTGCATCACGTATGATAGGCCTAAAAAAAATACCCGCAATTATAAAAGAATATAATGATCAGGAAATGATGGAAACAGCCCTGATAGAAAATATACAGAGAGAAGATTTAAACCCCATTGAAGAAGCCCAGGCCTATCAAAGAATGATTAATGAATTTGGTATGACACAGGAAGAGGTAGCGCAAAAGGTAGGAAAAAGCAGATCCAGTATTGCAAATACAGTAAGATTGTTGAATTTGTCCCCGAAAGTTCAGGTTCTTGTTTCACGTGAAACAATAACCATGGGACATGCCAGAGCCCTACTCTCTCTGAAAGACCCTGATAAGCAAATAGAAGCTGCTGAGCATATTATCAAGAACAATCTTTCTGTCCGGGAAACAGAAAAATATATTAATTCATTAAACAGGGAAGCAAAAAATAATAAAGCTGAAAATAATGAAGGAAAAAAACATGTACTGGAGCCAGAATGGATTAAAGCACAGGATGTACTTGCAAAATTGTTGGGAACACAGGTGAAAATAAGAACAAGAGATAACTCCAGGTATTTAATGATAAAATGTAATAATTATAATGATCTGAAAAGAATAATTGACAGCCTCAGATAAAAACAGGCACAGAGAAATTTACTTGCCATTTTAATAAGCAGTGTTTCACGTGAAACAATAGCATATTTCAATTTTAAAAGAATAATAATACTGGATAGAGGTGAAGTAATGTTCGTTATTATTGTAGGTGGCGGTAAGGTTGGTAAATACCTGGTAAAAGATTTTTGTGACAAGGGATATCGGGTAGCATTAATAGACCAGGATCTGGCAAAACTGGAGAAGATAAAAGAAAAATACGGTATAGAGGTTTATTGGGGAGACGGATGTGAAGAAGAAGTATTGGAAAAAGCTGGAATAAAAGAGTGTAATGCTGTTCTGGCTGTAACCGGAGTTGACCAGGACAATTTAGTAATCTGCCAATTAGCTGAGCGGAAATATAATATTGCAAGGACATATACCCGGGTAAATACACCAGGAAACGAAAAATTATTCAGCTGGTTAGGAGTTAATGTGGCAGTGAGCAGTGCCGCGATTCTCTCCGCTATGGTAGATCAGGAAGGAAGCATTAATGATTTGAGTAGTATTTTAAATAAAGATCAGGATAAACTGAAACTCTTGAGGATAACAGTAAATGAAGATTCAATGGCTGTAAATAAAAAATTAAATGAAATAAGTCTACCGGTTGAAGCTGTTCTTGTAACAATATTAAGAGGAAATGAATCCCTTGTGCCCCGCGGGAATACCAGAATTATGGCCCGTGATGTAATTCTGGCTTTAACAAAACCTGAATTTAAAGAAGAGTTAATTAATATATTTAATTGAATGCTTTTTGTATATATCTTGTATATAATTTAATAG
>JAAYLO010000167.1 GCA_012521855.1 Halanaerobiaceae bacterium | reverse complement strand
ATTATGACCTCTGTGATGCTTGTAAAAGGAAGGAGATTGTCCATATCTTTACGGGGATTAGAAAAAAAGCCGGCTCACGATATTAGGAATACAAATAGCGAGAACCTGTAGCAGAAAAACAAATAATAAATTAAAAATAAATATTAGTTTATTTCAGCCATATTCTTTCTGGTTTTTGAACTGCCCATTATATCAAGAGAGATAGGAGCAGTTTGAATATGGCTGTTTTTTTCTCTTTCCTGTCAGTTCTGTCCATAGAAAACCTGGCTAATAACAAAAAGCAGGATTAAAGGTCTTAGGTCAGCAAAAGAGGAAGAAGAAAGAATTATCGAAAAAATTGACAAATATTTGATTGTGTAAAATTTCAGTAGGAAGCAGGAAAAAGTGATATAAATAAAGAAATAGAGACCCAAAGATCTGGTATATGACTTGCAATAAAACAATAAAAAGAGTATAATAAAAAAAAACGTTACTATGCCGGTGTAGCTCAACTGGCAGAGCAGCTGAATCGTAATCAGCAGGTTGCGGGTTCGAGTCCCATCACCGGCTCCAACTGAATCATGATTTTTAGAGCCTTAAGAAAAGGGCTCTTTTTTTAATAAATAACAGGCCGGGAAAGACAACTAATATTTACAGAAATGAAAAAAAGCAGTATAATAGAGATAAACTGGAAGAAACAGGGGAGCTGGATAAGGGATATGTTGATAAGACTGATCAAAAGTCTTTTTAACCTGTTTATAGATGAAGAGAAGGAATATATTGATCGAAAAATAAAACAATATTATGACCTGTTTTATAAAAATGGTAAGCATCCCTTAAACAGAGAGCAATGTGAGGCTGTTGTTAGAAATAGAAGATACAACCAGGTCATTGCAGCAGCCGGAACCGGTAAGACAACCGTCCTTGCATACCGGATTAAATTCCTGATTGAGGAAGGAATAAAACCGGAAAGGATAATCGCAATTACTTATTCCAGAAAAGCTGCTTATGAAATGGAGAAGCGCCTGAAGGAAGAGTTTGGAATCGATATGGTTGAAATAAGGACCATACACTCCTTTGCCTATAAAATTATCAGAAGAGAGAGAGGGAACAGGCTGCTTATTGTTACCCCGGAGGAGTCAAAGAATATAATCAGGGAGTATTTTAAAAAACTGCTTAAGTCCAGCAGCTTTTTTTATGACTCTTATCATAAATTTCTTGAGAATTATCAGAGAATATATCCAGGATAAAAAGAAGGGGCAGATTATATAGATTATTTTTATAGTTTTATTGACCTGGCCAGATTGAATGGTCTTGCTCCAGATGGTGTAAGAGGTCTTTTAAACAGGGACAATAAGGAACAGTATTATTTTGGACTCTGTGCGGTAAAACTGTATGAAGAATACCTCCTGTACTTAAGAAGAAATGACAGGATAGATTTTCATGATATGCTGATTATGGCTATTGAAATATTAAGGAAAATGCCGGAGAAGTATTTTGCTGAGTATGATCATATGTTAATTGATGAATTTCAGGATGTATCGTACAGACAGATTGAATTTATAAAACTATTCTTTTCAGAAGGCTCCAGGATGAAACTCTTCTGTGTCGGTGATGACTGGCAGAGCATTTATTCCTTCCAGGGATCTGAACCAGAGTATTTCGTTAATTTTGAAAAATACTTTGGAAAGGCTGCCAGGACATATTTAACAACAAATTACCGCTCTCCTTCCAGTATTATTGATGCCGGCAATCTCTTAATATCCAGGAACAGGGATCAGCTTAAGAAAACTGTCAGGGCAGGGAAAATCATAGACAGAAACCCTGTTTTACATATTTTAGACAGTATCTCTCACTATGAGGAACATATTATTGATTATACAATGAGCCTCATAAAAAATATGATGAGGGAAGGTGCTGAAGCAAATGACATAATGGTTTTGTGCAGATATGATGAAGCTGCCCCATTTCTGGATATGGTGAAAAGCAGGCTAAGGCAGGAAGAAATAGCTTATGTGGGTAAGGGGAATGATTATTTTAATCCCCTGGATTCTTCCAGAAAACCGGACAATGCCGTATCTGTTTTCTCCATTCATCAGGCTAAAGGGTGTGAGGCGGATAATGTAATCCTTCTCCATGTAGTGGCAAATGGGCCCTACAGCTTTCCGGAAGCTGAAAGGGATAATAGATTCCTTGAACCTGTAAAGCCAAAGAGAGCAGATAATTTACAGGAAGAAAGGAGATTGTTTTATGTTGCCATTACCAGAGCAGCAGAAAACCTCCACATTCTGACACAGGCAGAAAACATATCTCCCTTTATAACGGAGATTGAGCCGTATCTGCAGAAAAAAGAGATCAAAAGAGCAGGAGGAGCTAATGATTTTATAAATTTTACGGGTTTTGTTTATATTATCTGGGAGGAACATAGTGAAAAAATAAAACAGACAGGATTGCTTGTGGACGGGGAGGGGAAAAAAATAAAATTCCTGTCCTGGCGGAATAGTAAAGCACCTGTATTAAAAATAAATACCTGGTATGAGCTCAGGAATGTGAAAATATCCAGATACCAGAAGAAATGGGAACTGCTCTTAACTGACCAGACAGAAGCATTAATTTGCCAGGGGGAATAGAAGCTGATGAAATATTGTTTGACTTTATGTTAATATTGTGATAGATTTAAGTTACTGAGCGTAAAAAAAATATGTAAGGACTGGCTAAGAGTCGATTTAGGAGGAATTTATTTAATGATTTACACTGGTAAAGTAAAATGGTTTAATGCACAAAGAGGATACGGATTTATTGAAAGAGAAGAAGGTGAAGATGTTTTTGTCCATTTCTCTGCAATCCAGGGAAAAGGATTCAAGAGCCTGGAAGAGGGCCAGAATGTTGAATTTGAGATAGTTAAAGGAGATCGTGGTCCTCAGGCAGCAAATGTTGTTAAATTATAAGGGAAATTGGTCTGTAAACAAGACAGCTCAAGCCCTGACAAGGAGTCAGGGCTTTTTTTTTACAATACTTTTTCTTGTTGATTTTTATATACTATGGTATAATTTTAACAGATATTATTATGAAGAGCTTATTGTCTGGTGGTGTTTTATATGTTTTTACTGACCAATAAAATAGACTGGAAGAAGATAGCATTGCATTTTATTGTTTTTATAATAATTGTATTTGCTCTCCGCCTGTTTATTTTTACCCTGACTCCTTTTTTTCTGGGGATTGTTATTGCTTT
>JAAYLO010000166.1 GCA_012521855.1 Halanaerobiaceae bacterium | reverse complement strand
TTCTAAACTATTGAAATCTGTTATTTTATCAAGTATAATATCCATATAGAGACTCAACTCCTTTGCCAGGTGTTTTGGGTCTCTATTTCTTTATTTATATCACTTTTTCCTGCTTCCTGCTGAAATTCTACACAATCCCCCATTGATATCATCTCGAGCATCTCCTGAATTTTATATCAGAATAATTCAATCAGCTATTTTGTTGTTTAATACTCTCTGCCATGTTATCAACTTCATTAAACAATTCCTGGAGTATATCCACAGCTTCTTTTGTCTTTTCCGCATCTGAAGAAATCAGAGTAATAATCCTGTCAATCCGCTCTTTATAAGCATCTGGTTTCAGCTTGAAAGTCTCAATCATTTTAACAGCCTTTTTCTCATTGATACAGTACTCTTCATTAATGGCAAACAGCACCTGGTTCAAACAGGATATACTCCTGTAGCAATGACCACAGACGTATGATAGATCTTCCTTATCAATATTAACTTTTGCAAACATCAAAGAAAAGGATGCTTCAAAGAGAAAGTATCCGGTAATCGCTTCTTTTAAGGTCTCTGGATATGGTTCAGTCTTACTCTTTAACTGTGCAATCCTGTTTTCTGGATCATATAATATTCGGCAAATTGCAATTTCCCCCATATACATATGATTTAAAAAAGCATGGGGATGTCCTGTATGATAATGTGCTGTAACCCTTCCGGCTAAACACTCAGCAATAACATCCGACACCCGGTTTATATCCCGGAATAGGAAATCCACATGATAACCATCAACTACAAGCCAGCCTCCGCCATTCACCCATTCACCCCACTCACCCAATGATGTAATAATGTTTTCCCGATGTTCATCATCCAGTTTAGCGGCAATCCTTCCAATCTCTTTTACATCAAATCCTGCTTTTTCATCATAATATATTCCAATATCGATATCAGAAGAAGGATGATGAGTGCCTCTTGCTCTGGAACCCCCAAGCACCACCCCGGTAATACCGGGCACCCCTTTGAGTTCTTCCTTCACTTTTTCAAGAATTTTTTCTACAGTCATAATATTATTACACCTCAATTTCTCTTCAATGTCCGTGTTTATTATATTGTCAATACCTTTCCTGTATTGTAACCACTACACTGTCACCTGGCTCTTTACCGATTTTCGCCCGTATATCTTTCCGGACACCTATGATATAGTAAACTCAACCATCAGGATTTTTTACACCCATGTTGGCAATACTGCCATCATAGGGTTCACCATCAGGCATGGACCTTTACCCGGGCAGGACAGTATCTGAAGCAGGCCCTGGATGGCATTTAAATTAGCCCCTTCAGGAATTGTTGTCTTAACTCCGGTTCAAATTTCTCTATAGCATACCTCAGCATTGTACGGGGCATCTCCTTGTAGTATTTCTTCAAAAACTCATATTCAACCCTGAAATCCCTCTTTCCCACTTCTCTCAGCATCCATCCTACTGCTTTGTGAATAAGATCATGTTCGTGTTTCAACAATATTTTTGCAATTTCCAGGGTATCCTGGAATTCATTTCTCCGGATAAAATAAAATGTAGCCATAATTGCAATCCTTTGACTCCAGAGATGATTTGTTCTGGCCAGCCTGTACAGGATACTTCTGTCCCTTTCTGCAAGATAAGCTCCCAGTATTTTATCTGCGGAGGAGTCCACCAGATCCCAGTTATTCACATACTCCAGATTACTGATATACAGGTCAACTATTGCTTTCTTATCCGCTTCGTCTTTTGCTTTTTCAAACTTATGGACCAGAATTACCAGAGCTGTAAGACGGTACTCATGTACCGGTGATCTCAGGAGCAGCTGAACACCCTCCAATGAAATATCCCTGTAATATTTCCCGGCAACTTTCCGCTGATCAGGGACCCTTACACCCAGAAATTGATCACCCTCTCCATAGCCGCCAGGGAAAGCATTAAAAAAATTTGGAAGAAATTCTGCTTTCTCCTGATCTATATACTGTGCCAGGTCATCCTTGATTTTCTGTATATATTCCAGTCAAACCACCTCCGCTAAACGTGCTGTACCTGAAGAATACAGTTTTTATACTGTCTATCTAATATAGTGCACCTGCAGGACAATTTTTTACACATTCCATACAGAGAATACACTCTGTTCCATTCTTCCGTTTTCTTGAGTTATCCGTCACATCAACCTCCATCGGGCATACCCTTTTACATTTCCCGCAGGAAATACACCTGTCCTCATCACATCTTATTCTTATCACTGCATAATAGCTCATGGGCTTTAAAAATACTGTCACAGGACATATATATTTACAGAAAGCCCTGTTGTCTTTAAATACAAATGCCAGGATAAACCCGGCAGTATAATATAGAATATTGCCGATAATAAAGGCACGGAACATGATAATTTCAAAATCCCCTGCCTGAAACAGGAATAATGCCAGTACAAATACAAAAGATAATGCAAACATTATATAGCGTATCCACCCGATTTTCTTACCCGGCAGCTCTGGGGTTTTAAATGGCAATAAATCCAGTATCATGGCAGTCCAGCAAGCATATCCACACCAACCCCTGCCAAAAAGAAGCGGGCCAAATATCTTGGCCACAGCATAATGAATGACCGCAGCCTCAAAAACCCCGAGGAAAAGATAATACCAGAAACCCTCAATCTGCATATTCTCCCTGCAGATCAAGCCCAAATATACGAGCATGTATGTTCCGACAAGCAGTTGTACCACAGGCCTGGCATATCTATAATTATTTATAAACAAATAGACCCCCAGAGCTATGGCTGTACCGATGTAAGAAAAATTTAGCAGGTAAAACAAATTGTCTTTTTTCAGCCATAGAGAAACAGCAACTATTTCAAAGATGAGCCAGATTATTAAGGGATAAATATATTTTTTTATTTTTAAGTTCATCTCCCTGACATCCTTTTGTTATGCTTATTCTGTATATCGTAAGTCATTTAAGCCTTCGAAAAATAACCAGCCATTTTCTGAACTTCCACTCACTAAACCTGCTATCATAGAAGGGCTTTTAAAAGAAAGATTGACCAGGGTCTCATAACAATTATCTTTCTCAATAATTTTATTATCTTTTAAAAAATCGTCTATAATTTTATTGTAGCGATTATAGAATCGGCCTTCATCTGCCCATTCTTTAGAAGTTTCATTTGGCCTCCTTATTAAAGATCCTGCATGAAGAATAAATTTCCCATCCTTTATGGATATTTTAGCATGATATTTTTTATTCACTGGATAATAAAACCTGGTATCTTCAGCCACTTGCTGTTCATCAAAATCTATGCCTTCTGTTTTTAGCAGAAACTCAATTTGCTCTATATAAGCCATGAGTTTGGGCTTATCATAAATACTTATAATAGGCTCACTGGTTCTCATATCTTTATTTTCCAACAAGTATGAACTACTTCCTTTTAATTTGTTAATAAAATAATATTCTATATAATCAATTGTCAATGCATCAAATGAATTATTGTCTGTAACAAACATGATACAGAAGGACCAGAACTGCTTTGACTTATCATGTGATAACATCCTTTTAGCACCTGTTCTCAATTGGCCTATATACACCCTGGTTATTCCATTATCCTCGGCTTCGTCAAACAGGAAATATACAGCATAATTCGTACCTGATTCCATCTTTTCTACTTTTCATATGTTTTCACGGGTAAAGTAAAATGCCCTGATTTGATTGGTTCTGTCCTGGAACATTTTAAGGGATGATGCTTTTTCTATATCCGGGTAAAGATAAGTTACAGTTTTTGGCATGATGTTACCTCCTAATAATGTATGAATAAGTAAAAAATACTTGTGCTGGATACTCAGTTAATAAGAAATGCACACTTATATGTAATATAACGCTTATCTTTTATATTGTCAACATAGAGATTTTAGAAAATTCGGAAATATGATTAGCATGCAACCAGAGTTAACATATTCTGTGAATTACAGTTGGTTTTAATTCCATGTATATTGGGATATAATTTGCTCAGGAGGTATGATAAATATGAATAATTCGAAAAACAATATTGCTGCCAATCTCCGTTTCTTAAGAAATCGTAATGGCCTGTCACAGGAAGAAGTAGCAGAAAAAATCGGGGTCAGTCGTCAAGCTGTTGCCAAATGGGAAAATGGAGACTCTCTGCCTGACATCCTGAAATGTGAAGCTCTGGCAGATTTATATGATGTCTCTCTAAATGATCTGGTACGTCATGATCCGGAAAAAGAAGGCTTACCCATCCCGCCGAAAAACAAACATATTTTTGGTGTAGTGACTCTGGGTGAGAGGGGGCAAATCGTATTACCCAAGATGGCAAGGGACACTTTAAATTTTAAACCTGGAGACAGATTGGTAGTACTGGGAGATACCACACCCGGAAATGCCGGGATCGCACTGGTAGACAGCCAGACATTCATCTTAATGACCGGACAACTTATAGATAACTTTCTCAAGGAATAAAGGAGGCAAAAAACATGAATATACTGTCTGTAAAAGGGCTTATGAAACAATATCCAGGATTTTTACTGGACAATATCAGCTTTGAACTACCAGAGGGTAAAATAATGGGTTTAATCGGGAAAAATGGGGCCGGAAAGAGCACAACATTAAAATCCATCCTCAATTTGGTTAATCCTGATGCCGGTACAATCGAAATGTTTGGCAAGAACTTTTTTGAAAATGAAGAAGAATGTAAACAGGATATTGGTGTAGTCCTGGGGGGAATTGATTTTTACAATCATAAAAAACTGGCCGATATCACCACTGTCACGAAACGCTTTTACAGGAACTGGGATGATCAGGCCTATGAAAAATATATGAAAACTTTCTCGCTGGCACCTGATAAAAAGGTAAGGGAGCTGTCCTCAGGAATGAAGGTTAAATTTATGCTGGCCCTGGCATTGTCCCATAAAGCCAGACTATTGATTTTAGATGAACCCACCAGTGGCCTGGATCCTGTCTCCCGTGATGATCTGCTGGGCTTATTCCGCCAGCTGGTTGAAGGGAAAGGAATCAGTATCCTCTTTTCTACCCATATCATAACTGATTTAGAGAAATGTGCTGATTACATTACCTATATAAAAGACGGACAGCTCTTAAGAAGTGCCGGTAAATCAGACTTTATCAAGTCCTTCCAGCACCTGAAAGAGCCAGGAGATAAAGCTGATCTATCTCTGGAAGAAATCATGATCCGGACCGAAAGGAGTAGATATGATGTTTAAT
>JAAYLO010000165.1 GCA_012521855.1 Halanaerobiaceae bacterium | reverse complement strand
TACCATATGTAGACAGGATTATTTTATGAAAATCCTTTAAACCTTTTTCAGGATTATTATCCAGCCGGTATATACTTTGTTCCAGCAGATGGTTTATTCTGAACAACTCAAAATTTAATTCTCTGGACTGTTCTTCTTCTTCCATTAATAAACAAAGATTAAAATTCATCCTCAAGGTATAATCTATTTCCTTTTTCATATTCTCCCTGACATTAATTATTAATTCCCAGAGCCTTTCCGGCTTTTTATGCCATTCATCATTTACTTTATACCCAAATTGGGATAAGATACTGATAAAATCATTAAGAAGAGATCTGCTTAAATTCACAATTGTCCCCCCTTAAAAAGCTTTAATTGATAATTACTTCTATACCTGTTAGTTTTTTCCTTTAAAGATTATGTGTTTCTTTGTCGCTGGATAATAATTTTTTCCGATTATAAAAAGCATAAAAAGACTGCCGCCATGAGATTATAGTTCCAGCCGGGACTGTCTTAGAATTATCCTTATTTCTGGCAAATCTATCTTATTTCCTGTTTTTATTTATTAAATATCTAATAGCTGTAAATACATAATTTAAGCCTGAAAAGATATTAAGAGGGACTACTATATAGAATAAATACCGGGCAACAGTTTTAAAGCTCAACAATTGTAAAACTATTGCAAGATATAATAAAAAGATAGATATTTTGCCTGTTTTGCTTGGGTTTATAAAATCAAATCCTAATATATATGAAACAATAGAGCCTGTAAAAATCAATAATTCCCTCACCAATATAATAATGGGGATAAAGCGGGGTATTATATTTGAATATATCAGTAAAATTAATATGCTGATAATAGTAAGCTTATCTGCGAAAGGGTCTAATATCCTCCCCAGCTTTGTTACAGAATTGTATTTACGGGCAAAATAACCATCAAAAAAATCACTGATAGCAGATATTGAAAAGAGAATACCTGCTGTCAAGTATCTTTCTTTAATGAAAAAATACAGATAAAATGGTATCAAAATAATTCTGGTAAAAGAAAGAATATTAGGTACTAGATGCATGATTTATCACTTCCCAATAGATTATTATTGGTCATCAAACTCTTCCTTTGAGATCAATTCACCGCCATCAATATGGCTGTTTATTATATTATATGCCTGATCAAAATCTAACTGGAGATTTATCTTATTATAACATTTATTACAGATAACAACTTTGTTTAAGCGGTAATCTGCTTTATCAGTATCCTCATATATTGTCTGTATGTCATAACTTTTCCTTACCAGTAATTTTATTTTCTCTCCGCATTTCCTGTCCCTTATATAAAAGAATAATAGATTACTATTATAAGCTGGTTTAAATATATTTTTAATAAAATCAAAAAAAGCCATCTTTTATCCCCTTTCGTGTAAAAAGCTGCTATAATAAAGTCATTATATAACAAAAAGAAGGCCAATTCAAGTTATCTCCAGTCCATAAATATAAAAACCAGAATTGTATATATCTCTAATCTGCCCAATAACATACAGCCGATTAAAAGCATTTTTGCAAAATCCGATAAAGGCAAATAGGAATTTAACGGCCCAAGCATATCCAGACCTGGGCCGATATTTCCCAGCGAAGAAGCTGCAGCAGAGATTGAACTCAAAATCTCCAGTCCGGAATATGTCAGCCCGATTACAGCAATAACAAAAACCATTACATAAATAAAGAAAAATCCCAGAATATTTGATAAGACATCTTCAGGCACTACTAAATTGTCAACCTTAACTTCCCTTATGGACCTGGGATGGAGGAGTTTATATAAAACCTGTAAAGCCTTCTTTAAAAGGACTTTTACCCTGATAACCTTTATACCTCCTGCCGTAGAACCTGAACACCCGCCTATAAACATTAGAACAAGCAATATCCATCGGCTAAAGGAAGGCCAGCTGTCATAATTTGTGTTTGCATAACCGGTTGTACTGGAAATTGAAACAACCTGAAAAGCAGTATACCTTATTGAATTTTTCAGACTATAATAATCATTATTATATAAATTATACGAGATTAAGCTCACTGCTGTTAACAGCATTATAAGATAAAAGACTACTTCTTCACTCCTCTTAATGCTCTTCCATTGTCCTTTAATAAAAGCATAGATCAGGTGAAAATTACATGACCCTGTAAACATATATATTATTACTATAATTTCGATCAAAATATTTTTGTAAGCACCAACACTCAACACCCTTGAAGAAAACCCTCCGGTCGATATAGTACCAAAGGAATGGATCAGTGCATCAAAAAACGGCATTCCATTAATCCATAACAGTATTATCAGTGATATGGTCAGGACCAGATAGATAAAGAAAAACAGTTTTATCGTATCCTGAATTTTCGGTCTCAGTTTATTATAAAAGGGACCCGGGGCTTCAGCGGTATAAAGATGCATATTCCCTGCTAATTCCGGCAATACAGCCATGCCTATAACAATTATCCCCATTCCGCCGAGCCAGTTGCTTAAACTTCTCCAGAATAATATTGTATGGCTTAAACTTTCTAAAGACAATATAACAGTTGCACCCGTAGTTGTAAAACCTGAAACACTCTCAAAAAATGCATCTACAGGGTTTGAAAAAACACCGGCTAAAAGAAAAGGAAATGCACCATATAAAGAAACCAGCAGCCAGCCAAGAGTTACTATAACAAAGCCGTCCTTATAATGCAAACCCCTGTTTTTGAATAATTTTAACAAAAAACCACTTACTGCTGTTATTCCCATACTTATGATAAATACAAAGGCATCTTCCTCCTGATAGTGTAAGCCTATTAAAACAGGAAATAACATAAAAAAAGCAGTAAGCTGTAAGAGCTTCCCCAGTACATAAAAAATAGAGCCCGGTCTCACAAAAATTCCCCCAGAAGTTATTTCAATAATATTTATGTAAGGGGCAGAACAGCTATGATAATAAAATAATAAAAGCCCATAAAGGGCTGATATATTTAGTGGTCTTCTTTATTCAATTTTTCCTCTTTTTTTAACTCTCTAAGAGTCAACAGCTCATCACCGATTTCAATATCATCCGGGCTAAGATTATAAGCAGCCTCAGGCATGGTTTCCGGTACTTTGAGGCTGCGCTTTTTTCTTTTTTTGTTTTTCATCTCATCACTCCTTAGAAATAGTATCTACAGATCAGCAGAAAATATTATAAATTCTCTTTTCCATATTTTTATAAAAAAAAATGAGGAGCTCATCACCAGGCATGATAAGTTCATCCTGATCAGGAAAAATAAGCTGCCTGCCCCGTAATATGACCCCAATTAAAAAATCTGCATTATTATTCAGTTTTCTTATCTTATGATAGACTACAGATGAATCTGCTTTAATTCTTATCTTTGCAGCAAAGAAATCTTGAAATAGAAAGTATTTATTATCCAGAGAGGCTGTTTTCAAACAGCTGCTTAGATGTTCAGTTACTAATTGAGGAAATGAAATAACATTACTGAGGCCTAGAATTTCAGCTATCTCCATGTTTTTTTCTGAATTTAGAACTGTAATAATATTATTACAACCCAGGCTTCTCGCCTGGTAACTGCTCAATAAATTATGATAATCATCTCTATCAACTGCCAGAAAAATAGAATTCTCATCTATACCTTCATTCAGAAGCAAATTTTTCTCAGTACCTTTCCCATTTAAAATTATAATTCCTTCACTCTTTCTGGCCAGCCTGTGGCAAATGCTGATATCTGTTTCAATTATAATAACAGAACTGTAGATATTTTTCAGATTTTCTGCCAGTATTTCATTCCCGCCTATTATAAACACTTTTTTCCTTATCCTCCCGGAAGCAAATAATTGTTTAAAGATATTTGAAAACATACCTTTTCTGTAAAGAATATACAGCCTGTCTCCTGCTAATAACTCAATATCTTCATTGGGAAGGATTGTTTTATTACTACGGTTTATTGAAAAAATCATTCCATCTTTTAACTCAATGTCTTTTGCTTTTTTATGGACACAGGGATCTCCCTTTTCCAGAGTATATTCAATAACATTAATCTTTCCATGAATTAGATTGCTGATATTTCTTAATTTTATTTCCTTAATCATGCAGTTTATTCTATCATAAAGGATTTGCCGGGGACTGATTATATAATCAGCAGATGACAAACTTAAATAATCAGGATTATAAACAAAAGCAATGGTCTTCCTGGCTCCGTATTCACCGGCCAGGCTGCTTGCAAAAAGATTGTACTCTTCATTTTCTGTAAGGGCCATAAATATAGAATCCTTTAACAGTGTCCCGGTAATATCTGTGTCCATAGGAGCAATAATAGCATCTATCTCCAGTTCATCTATACTTTCATCCCTTTTTATTATTACAATATCATAGTTATGACTATATTTTCTAGCGAGTGTAATTGAAAACTCATTTATTCCCAGGATAATCATTTTATTATCCTTTTTTCTATAAAACATTTAACCACCCTGCTAATTATTATGACAGCTTTTCTTCAATAATACTTTTTTAAGAAAAAAAAAAGAAAGGATTATAAAAATCCTTTCTGTACGGCTATATATTATGTATAAAACTAGCCTTCAACTGCATCTTTAAATGATTTCCCGGCTCTAAAAACCGGTACTTTCCGTGCAGGAATAGTAATTTCCTCACCACTTTGAGGATTTCTTCCTTTACGTTCACTGCGGTCACGAACCTCAAAAGTTCCAAAACCGATGATCTGAACATTTTCTCTTTTTGCTTCTGCTTTTTTAGCTTCCTTTGTTAAGAATTCGACAATAGTATTAAAAACTGCATTTACAGCTTCCCCTGAATCTTTTTTGGTTAATCCAGTTTTTTCAGCAACTGCATCAATTAAATCTGTTTTTGTCATCATTGTCACCTCCTTAAATACAGTGCATATATTTCATATTACATATTATTCTCGGTATATCAATAATCTCCTGCATGTTTGAGTAATTTTTTTTGAAAAAGATAAAAAAAAAGGACTTAAGGTTATTTTTCCTCAAGTCTCAAAAAAAATACATGCTACAGGATGATACAAATTAAACCGCCACTGCCTTCATTTACTATTTTCTCAATGGTATCTTTGATCTTGTATCTTGCTGATTCAGGCATCCGGTACAGCTTATTTGCAATACCTTCTTTCATAATATCATGTAATGACCTGCCAAGGAATTCTGTATTCCAGATATCTTCCGGCCTTTCTTCAAAATCATGCTGTAAAAACAGAATTAATTCTTCAGATTGTTTTTCTGTCCCCACTACTGGCGATACTTCTGCATTGATATCTGCCCTGATCATATGAATAGACGGCGCATTTGCTTTCAATTTTACACCGAATTGATTTCCCCTTTTTATGATTTCCGGTTCATTAAATACTAAATCTTCCAGGGAAGGAGTCACAATACCATAGCCTTTTTCCTTCACATCATTTAATGCCTCTGATACTTTATCATATTCCTTTTTGGCAATACTTAATTCTTTTATCAAAGTCAACAATACCATTTCATTATTTATTGCAAAACCACTGATTTCCTCTATTGTTTTATAAAATAAGTGTTCGGAAACAACGACAGATATTCTGGCAATTCCTTCTCCCAGGTCAATCTTTTCCAGATAGACCTCCTGAGCTGCTTTATTATCAGCCAGTATATCTACAACCCTGTTGACATCTTTTATTTTTTCTACATCACTGACAGACAGGCGGACACTCTCATCTAAACTCTTTTTTAACCAGTTATCAGCTGGCAGAGCGTTTAACCATAAAGGCAGATCAATATATAACTCCTTAATCGGGAATTCATAAAGTATATTTCTTAAAATATGATCAATATTACTCTTTTTTAAGTTTAAACAATCCACCGGTAAAACAGGAACACAGTATTTTTCACTTAGCTTTTCTGCCAGATGAATGGTTTTTTCATTATTTGGCGTTGCGGTATTCAGGATTACTATATAAGGTTTCCCAATTGTCTTTAACTCGTTAATTACCCTCTCTTCTGCCATTACAAAATTGTGCCTTGGAATATCTGAGAAGCTTCCATCTGTTGTGATTACAAGTCCTATTGTTGAGTGTTCTGTTATAACTTTTTGTGTTCCAACTTCTGCTGCCTCCTGGAATGGGATATCATGTGCATACCAGGGTGTTGAAACCATACGGGGGCCGTCACCATCCTCATAACCCTGTGCCCCTGAAACAGTATATCCTACACAATCTATCATCCTTACCTTAAATTGTACATTTTCATCAAGTTTAACTTCTACTGCTTCCTCAGGGACAAATTTGGGTTCTGTAGTCATTATTGTCCGGCCTCTCGAGCCCTGTGGCAATTCATCGTTTGTTCTTTCTCTAATATTTTTGTCAGCAATCAGTGGTAACACATAAAGTTCCATAAATTTCCTGATTAATGTTGATTTCCCTGTCCTGACTGGTCCTACAACTCCTATGTAAATATCACCATTGGTTCTGCCGGAAATATCCCTGTATAAATCAAACTGCTCCACTTAAATTTTCCCTCCTTTTCCTGTAAAACTTTTTTATTTTTTTATCTTTATATTCATCCCTCCCATAAAAGAACTATTAAAAAATCCCAGGATTAAAAAAATCAAGAAAAAGCAAATATCAATATATATATATGAGAGCAAGTCTTAAATATTACTTTTATTTCTCCACATAAAAAATACCCCAGGCAGAAAATCTAAACTATAAAAATTCAGACTTACCGGCCTGGAAGTATTATGAAAGAACTGCTTATTATTATATTTACCAGTTTATTTCCTTTACCACTTCTTCTATTTCATGTTTAGGGCCCCTTAACATGAGGTCTTCAACAGCCTGCAAGGGGTTTTTACCTTCAAAGAGAACCTGGTAGATCTGTTTTGTAATTGGTATGTCAAAATCATATTTTCCCCTGTGGTACCATTCATATAAAGCCATGGTGGTACTGACACCCTCAACAGTCTGTTTTACCTCTTTCATTGCCTCTTCAAGGCTTAAACCTTCTCCTATTTTGATGCCGAATCTCCTGTTCCGGCTATAAATACTTGTACAGGTAACAACCAGATCTCCCATTCCGCTCAGTCCCGCAAAGGTCAGTAACTGTCCGCCCATCCTGACCCCTAATCTGCTCATTTCATGTAAACCCCTTGTAATAAGTGCTGCCTTTGTATTATCACCAAAGCCCAGGCCGTCTGATATGCCTGCAGCTATGGCAATGATATTTTTAATCGCACCCCCGATTTCAACACCTGCTATATCAGGGTTTGTATAGACCCTGAATTTTGCAGACATCATTATTTTCTGTATAAGCTGGGCTGCCTCCTTGTTTTTGGAAGCAGCAACAGCAGTAGTGGGCAATGCTTTGATTACCTCTTCAGCATGACTGGGTCCGGATAAAACCACAACAGGATTATCAAGATATTCTTCAATGATCTCTGAATTTCTCCGGAATGTCCTGGCTTCTATTCCTTTTGCAGTAGAAACTATAATCTGTTCTTTTTCTATCATATTGCAGATATTCTCCAGTATTTCGCGGTTTGCCTGAGTGGGGACCGCCAGTAATACAATATCACCATAGCTGACAACCTCCTTAAGGGAATCAGATGCTTTGATTTTTTTTGAAAGTTTAAATTCAGGGAAATAAATGCTATTCAGGTTATTTTTATTGATACTGTCCTTCTGTTCACTATTCCTTGCATAAAGGAGTACCTGGTAACCATTTGATGCAATGACCTGTGCTATTGCCGTTCCCCAGCTCCCTGCTCCGATAACAGATATTTTCATTTTAAACCATCCCCTAGCCATTTCAATTTATTCTCATTGCCCTTAAGTAATCTTTTGATATTGGGGATATGTCTATAGATGATTAATATGGCGAAAATAGAAACAAAAACAAGATCATAGATATTCCTGTGCATTATTAGGACCAGAATTGGTGCCGCTAAAGCAGCCACTATAGAAGCCAGCGAAACATAACGGCTTAATACTACCAGTATTAACCAGAGGGCAAGAGAAAAAAACATGGGCAGGGGATACAGAAATACCAATACACCAAAGGTAGCAGCTACACCTTTCCCCCCTGCAAATCTTAAAAATATTGACCAGTTATGTCCTGTTATAACCAGCAAAGACGCAATAAGCAGGAAATAACGTGGGCTTTCTGCCAGGATTAAGGCCCGGGCTATAAAGACTGCCAGTATACCTTTCAGGATATCCAGCGCAGCCACAAGAAAACCATACTTCAGGCCGAGGATCCTGGCGGCATTAGTTGCACCCACATTTCCGCTGCCTATCTTACGGATATCCTTACCTGTTATCAGTTTTGTCATTATATAGGCAAATGGAATTGCCCCAAGAAAATATGATACTATAAAGACAATAAATAAATTCATACAGACCTCCCTATGTCCTCTGTTTTAGTATAATTTTTATTGGAGTTCCAATAAATCCAAAAGCCTCCCTGAGTGCATTTTCCAGATAACGCTGATATGAAAAATGCATCAAATCGGGGTTATTTACAAAAAACATGAAAGCAGGCGGTTTAATGCCCACCTGAGTTGTATAATAGATTTTTAATCTTTTGCCTTTAACTCCCGGAGGCTCCCGTAACTGGACTGCTTCCTCAATTACTTCATTCAAAAGGCCTGTCTTTACCCTTAATGAATTCTGATCGATGACATGTTCCAGCAGTTCCAGTGTTTCATTTACCCTTTTCCCGGTCAGGGCAGATATAAAGGTGATGGGAACATAGTTTAAAAATTTCAGTTCCTGATAAATCTCTTCCTTATATCTTTCCATCGTGCCTGTCTCTTTTTCTACCAGATCCCATTTATTAACAGCAATGACTATTGCCTTGCCGTTTTCATGAGCATAACCGAGTATCTTTTTGTCCTGTGCAGAAATGCCCTCAAGGGCATCGATCAGCATTAGAACAGCATCTGACCTGTCAATGGCCTTTATGGTCCTGATTACACTGTAATATTCTATTGAATCTTTTATTCTGGCCTTTCTTCTTAGTCCGGCAGTATCGATCAGATTGTATTTTATTCCATCCTTTTCAATCAGTGTATCAATAGCATCACGGGTGGTGCCGGGAATATCAGTGACAATCACCCTCTCATATCCCGCAAGATAGTTTACCAGTGAAGATTTCCCTACATTTGGTTTGCCGACAATGGCAATATTCAGGATATCAGTATCCTCTTCTTCATCCTGGAAGTCCGGCAGATATTTAAGCACCAATTCCAGTAAATCTCCAATATTTTTCCCGTGTTCTGCTGATATCGGGATCATATCTTCAAAACCCAGAGAATAAAATTCCCAGATAATCTCTTCTATATTGCTAAAATCATCTATTTTATTAATAACCAGTATAACCTTTTTACCTGCCTTTCTTAATAAGTCAGCCACTTCCTGGTCTGCAGTGCTTATACCACTCCTGCCGTCAACGACAAAAATAATCAGATCAGCTTCATTTATAGCTATTTCAGCCTGATATCTTGTCTTTCCCTTTATCAGATCATTTTCATCGGCTTCAATTCCACCGGTATCTACAACAACAAAAGACTTGCCCTGCCATTCCACATCTGTATATAATCTATCCCGGGTAATACTTGGTATGCCTTCCACGATGGAAATCCTGTTTCCTGCCAGACGGTTAAAGAGAGTTGATTTTCCTACATTAGGCCTTCCTACTATTGCCACCACCGGTTTTTGCACTTTCCAGCACCTCCAGCATTTCTACAACATTTTTTACAAAAAAGAATTTTATATCCGGAAATTCTCTCTCCAGATCCTCTTTTTCTAAATCATCAAGAAAGAAACCATTTTCATTTAATAATATATCAGGCAAAAAAATAAAATCAATTGCTTTTGTATCCATTTTCTTTAATTTGTTTATAATATCTATCCCGGTCAATAAGCCCGTAACTGTCACTGTTCTGCCAAAAAAATCGTTTTCTACCGGTATAGTATGGATATTCAGTCCTTTTATCTTTTTCAGTCCATTCACTACAGGTTCCAATGCCTTCTGGCCGAGGATACCAGTTATTATACCTGCATTTTTCCTTTCAATTTCATCAGGAAGAACAAGCTCAGAAAATTCTTCCCATAGAAGACGGGTCAGCCCGATACCATTTTCAATCTGGGGAAATTCTCCGTAATCCTCGAGATCTGGAATCTTTTCATCTGCAAGGAAGTAAAACTCATCAGCAGCATATAGAAAGTTTGTACCAAACTCAATGATAAATTTCTCCTGCCATCTTTTGATCTGTTCCAGTACCCTTACTGCACCCTCTCTGTCAAAACTCTTTAGAAAAGGCAGACCAGCCCGGTACTTTGTAAGGCCGACAGGAACAACGCCTATAGATAAAAGAGAAGGATAAAAGTCCGCTAAATCCCTGATGCTCTTATCAAGTTCTTCCCCGTCATTATAAGAAGGACAAAGGACCAGTTGAGTATGGAAATCTATACCATTATCAGCCAGGAAGCTTAATTTCTCCAGTATGCAGGCTGCTTCAGGATTTTTCATCATCTTGACCCTTAATCCGGGGTTTGTGGTATGTACAGATATATATAAGGGACTCAATCTTAAGTTTATTATCCTCTTCAGATCATCTTCTTTCAAATTGGTAAGAGTAATAAAACTCCCCTGTAAAAAGGAAAAACGGTAATCATCATCTTTGATCAGGAGAGAATCTCTAAGCCCTTCAGGCTGTTGTTTTACAAAACAGAATATACAATTATTACAGCATTTTTTAAGTCTATCATATATAATACCGTCAAAAACAAGGCCTAGATTTTCATCAGGCGCCTTCTCGATCTCAAAATCCCATAACTCACCATTCTTTTTTTTTATAGTTAATATGAAAAAATCAGCAGAAATACCATACTGATAATCTATATAATCAGTTATTTCTCTATCATCTATACTAATCAGTTGATCTTCTGCCTTTATGTCCAGCTCTTCAGCAATACTGCCTGGCAGGACAGCTTTTATTTCAACCATCAGTTCAATTACCTCCTGTAAAGAGATAATATCATATTTTATGAAACTAAGCAATAGTTCAGGATATATTCATCTTTACAGTAGATACTGTTTTTAAAAACCGCCTGTAACCCAGTTTTAATCCAAATGCAGCTATGAGCCTTCCGGGAAAGATTAATCCCAGTTTCCTGGATAAAAAACCTCCAATCCTGACCAGTATATTTACTTTTTTCAGTGAATTGACTGTAATGACACTTTCCTCAGGGATATTGTATTCCCCCATTACATCTTTTAATAATTGCTTGATCACCCCGTCAAGACCGCCCATTCCCTGGCAGTATATCATATTACCGGAGCTGTCTGAACCATAATAAAAAGGTATGCCTATTTCTCCGGTACTGGACCGGTCGAAATATTGAATCTTAAGGATTTCCTCTATCTTTGGAATTCTATCTTCTGGTAAATAACCTAGATGGATAGCTGCCGATAAAACTGAAGAATGTGCTGCACCATAACAATGATAGATAACAATCATCTCTTCTCCCTTTACTGAATTATCTGTTTTTAAAGAAGGGAATTTCAGGTCTTTCCTCTTTTTCCCTGTAATATTCATACAGTTTGCTGCAGGCCCTTTCAGCCAGAAAAAGAGAAAACTGCTTGAGTCCAGCCTTTGCCATTATATCAGCCAGTAAAAAATAACTGTTTTCATAAAGGGATAAATCTATCAGCTGATAATCTTCTCTTATATTAAAGAGCCTGAGGTAATATTTGAAGGCCTGTAAAACAATTCTCTTTTTTCTTCCACGGATCAGGAAATAAAGTTTTAAGCCCGGGTTTTCAATAAAATCTCTTATAGATATCAGTACTTTTTTTTCACGGCAATATTTCATGTACATTTTCAGCGCCTCTTTATAGACCTCCTGAAAGGAAAGCTCATTTTTACTGAAAACTAATACCAGATAAAAAAAAGGCAGGATATTTAGAGAATTACAGTGAAAGATAATAATCTCTATCACCCCTTAATGCCTGATAATAACTTTTATACCATTTCCCAGATCATGTACCATTCCTAATGTGAGACGGGCCAGCAGACTGCTCACTTCTTCCATCTCTTTTATGCTCTCTGTAATAAAGATCGGTACTCCGCCGCTGACCTTATTCCTGTTTATTTCTGTTGTGATTATTGCCAGAATATTACTAAAATCCATAAACACCTCCTCAGTCCGCCGCTTTTCTTCCTATTTTATCTTTCAGTGGTTTGTGTTGTGAGCTCTCCAGTACCGGAATCCTTTCCACTGCCTTTTTAATGAATATTCTGTCCGGTTCTAATGGGATAAAGATTATGTTCAGGATACTGCTGTCAATATCCAGTCTGGCCATGGGTGTATATTGCTGCAGGCCTTCATCCAGTTTGGCTCCCATCAATATTCCAAGATCATGCAGGATTGCCTGTCTCTGGCCCAGATTGGCCAGAGTCGCCCTGGCATTTTCATCGACTGGTATAATCCTGATACCTACACCTTCGGTCCTCCATTTCCTTAAGGCTTCTTCTTCACCGATATTCATCATGATAAGATCATCGATACCAATATTATTCCCTTTAACTGTTATATCAACTACCTCTATTTTTGCTATATCTCCGACTACCGGTCCCTTCATAAAATAATGCAGCAGGAATGCTGTAATACCGCCTGCCAGAACTGCAATATACCAGCTGCTGTAATAATATATAAGACCTGTAATCAGTGAGCTTAATAAAGCCAGGTAATTCCTGGCTTCAAACAATTTAGCAATCCCTTCAATATAGGCTTCTCCCCTTGCTATCAGTTCAGTCTTTTCTATCTCTGCCAGGCTTTCCCGCTCAATTGACCGTACATCCCTGAACTGCTGGGCGGCAATTGTGAGAAATGTAATTGCAATATATTCCTTTTCCAGAAGTACCGGTACTGCCAGGGCTCCAAGCAATGCAGCAATCATTCCCAGGGTAAGATGGATAGCATAAGAATGAGGATAACTGGGAAACTGCCTGTAATCAATCTTCAGCATAAAAGCCCTGGCCAGTGTGCCTACAAGTAAACCTGTTAATAAGAGAGAGCCATGTTCAAACACTTCTCCTGCCTCCCCTACTTTAGTTCTTTTTTGAAAAAACTTTTTATTCTACTGATTACTCCGTCAAAACTACCTTCATTAATAAATAAAAATATCATAATACCGCCAATTGCAAGAAGCAGGATCCTGCCTATTGATGATAAGGAACTGCGGTTTTCTCCTGTATTAAGATCCCTTTCCCCGGCATTATTCCCGTATATTATCCGGCTTATAGAATCTGCCAGCATCCTTGCACTGGCTACAGCCTGTTCTTTTGTAGTTACATGTGTGCCAAACTCAAGAAGAAGTGAACGGGGTGCAAATTGTTGATTATAAGAGCCCCTCCCATAAAATATCCCCTTTATCAGCCCGGGATACTGTTCATCGGCAACTGCCTTTATACTTTTCGCAAACTGGTCATTTACTTCATAATTTGAATTTTGTCTCCCTACAACAAGACGGATCTGGCTTACCTGCTGTCCATTTATCTCTTTCAGGTATTCTTCTTTGCGGGGAATTGCGTCTCTGTGCACATCAAAGATAGCATCCGGCCTTTTTTTCAATAGATCCGAGACTGTATTTCTGGAACGCTCATATGCAGCACCATCATGCGGCAGATGAATATTATCCAGCTTTGTAACAGTGAACCCTTTTTCCTCCAGTGCGTTTTTCAATACATCTCCTACTTCATGAATTTCGCCTATTCCATCAATATTATTCGGCCCTGGCAAATAGGATTCACCATTGTGAGTATGATACAGACCAATATGAGCAGTCCCCCTGGCTGCAATAGGTGTCAGGGCATATATTTCCAGATCTGTATCCTGCAGGAGGTCTATTTTTCCTTTCTTTTCTGCAACTGCCCTCCGGCCCTGTACCTCTATTACGAGGTACTCCTGATTGTTTTCATCAATATACCTGTCTCCTTCGGAAACCTCCATTGCTATGGCAAAGATATAATTACCTTCAGTATCATAAACATTGAATATATCTTCTTCCCTGTGGCCGATAAGATTTCCTGCTTCAAGTCGGAATGTATAGATAAAAAACATAAAAATAAAAATAGATATTTTAAGTAAAAAACTACTTTTTCTTTTTCCCCTCATGATATAATAC
>JAAYLO010000164.1 GCA_012521855.1 Halanaerobiaceae bacterium | reverse complement strand
TACATACCCTTATACCGGTCAGATTATGGGGATTATGCAGGGGCCCAAGTTCACAATAATCTTCAATAGCCTGTTCTACCTGATCATCAATCAATATTGACTCAGTAAATTTCTCCCCGCCATGAAGTACCCGGTGCCCGACAGCATCAATCTCATCTATATTGCTGATAACCCCATACTCTTTGTCCTGTAAAATATCAATTACCATCCTGATTCCCGTACCATGATCAGGAATTTCTCTATCTATCCTTATCTCTCCATTGCCAACTTTCTCATGCTCAAGAAATGAATTTTTTATCCCTATTCTCTGGACAACGCCTTTTGCCAGAACATTCTCATTTTCCATATCAATTAGTTGATATTTTACAGATGAACTTCCGCTATTAATAACCAGTATTTTCATTTTAGACTCTCCTTCAAAAATTATTATATACTTTATCCTTTCAGTTCTTTTCAATACATTATTCAGCCTGCATGGATGTGATTGCTACAATATTCACAATATCTTCTACAGAACATCCCCTTGATAAATCATTAACAGGCTTTGCTATACCCTGTAATATCGGCCCGACAGCTTCTGCTTTAGCCAGACGCTGGGTAAGTTTGTAGCCTATATTGCCTGACTGTAAATCAGGGAATATAAGGACATTGGCTTTACCTGCAACATCACTATCAGGAGCTTTTGTTTTTGCCACAGAATCTACCAGGGCTGCATCCAGCTGGAGTTCTCCATCAAGTTTTAGTTCAGGTGCTTTCTCTTTTGCTATCTGTGTAGCTTTTACTACTTTATCCACCAGCTCATGACAGGCACTGCCTTTTGTAGAAAATGATAACATGGCCACAACAGGTTCAATGCCCAGCAGGGTTCTTGCTGTCTCAGCCGAACAGATAGCTATTTCAGCTAACTGATTCTCATCAGGATCCGGATTAACAGCACAGTCAGCAAAAATAAAGGAACCATGTTCACCATAAATACAATCAGGCACCTGCATAATAAAAGCCCCAGATACAATTGAGATACCGGGCTTTGTCTTTATTATTTGAAAAGCTGGCCGTAAAACATCACCTGTTGAATTTATTGAACCTGCTACCATTCCTGCAGCACGGCCTGTATGTACTAACATGGTACCAAAATATAGAGGGTCAACCACCTGTCTTCTCGCTTCTTCGGGAGTGATTCCCTTATGTTTCCTTAATTGATAGAAAACTTCTGCAAACTCCTCTACTAATTCTGCTTGACCTGGATTAATTAACATTGCACCATCAATACTGACACCTTCTTCGCTGGCAACACTCATAATCTCTTCTTCTCTGCCCAGGAGGTATAGATCAGCTATCCCTTCTTCCAGTATTGACGCTGCAGCCTTAACTACTCTCTTCTCAGTACCTTCTGGTAGTACAATGGCCTTCCTGTTTCTGCTGGCTCTTTTCCTGAATTCCTTTAGTAGATCCATTATTCTGTCCTCCTTTTCATATTTTTTATTATAAATTATACATTTGATAACAAGGGCAATCTTTATCCATCATTACAATATTATTACATCAAATTGTATGTTTTATTTATTTTTGATATCATTATACTAATACTACATAATTAGAAATTATCCTTCATTTGATTGAAAGAAATACTGTTCATTTTTTAATAAATTATACTGGGAGTGAAAATATATGAACATACTCGGTATTATAACGGAATATAACCCCTTTCACTACGGCCATCTCTACCATCTAAACAAAGCCAGAGAACTCACCGGCTCTGACCGGGTAATCTGTGTCATGAACGGCAATTTTGTACAGCGCGGGGAAGCAGCTGTTTTTGACAAATGGCTCCGTACCAGAATGGCTCTGGCCAATGGTGTAGATATGGTCAT
>JAAYLO010000163.1 GCA_012521855.1 Halanaerobiaceae bacterium | reverse complement strand
TCCAGCATCGCTGCAGGTGACTGGGCCCTGTGGAACCAGAAGAGTTTTTTCAGTGCTTCAGGGTCCTTCCCTTTCAGGTCATGGACTACATCCCTGACAAGGGCCTTGAGGTAATCCAGGCTGAGGCAATTGCAGATATTTCCTGTCTGCGGTTTCTCCCCAGTTCTGTTTTTGAGCCTTTTCTGGCTTATACCTTCTTCCTTTATATAGAGATAGGGCAGGAAGAGGTCAAGGTCACCGGCCTTTGCTATCCTGAAATCTCTTTCAGGCAGTCCTTCAGCAAGCTTTGCCTTTTCCCTGATTATTTCCTTCCTTCCCTCATCTTCAAGCTTCTGCAATCCCCTGTCTACCAGATAGCTGCTTCCTGCCTGGGCCAAAAGTAGTGCAGGCAGATTGCCTGAATAAAGGTAATTGACTATTCTGTCCTTTTCTTTTTCTCTTTTCAGCCAGTTCCGGTATTCCCTGTGACGGTCCATGAGCCTCATTTTGCGCTGGACAATCAGGGGGTTAAAATTCTTTTCGATTATTTCCTTTGCCCTTTCTTCTTCCAGTCCCAGTCTTCTCGTAAAAATATCTACTAAAACTGCCTTGAGCTTCTCCTCATTTATCTTTTCACCTTTCCGGTATTGGGGGCTGATATTGTCATATACTATGACTCCTTCATCTATCAGGTCAGCCAGGATGGTTTCCATGGTATTGTCTCCATCAAGGAGCTTTTTCAGGTAATGATATATCCCTATTTGATAGCCCAGGAATTCGTTTCCATTAAATCTTAAGCATTGTTCCAGCCCGATACTGTTGTATCCTATGGCCTGATAATTGTTGACAAAACCCTCTGACATGAGTGCTGCATACTGGGCAAAGGAGGCTCCCAGTGAGACACCTGTCAGGGTATATTTGTAACCGGTGCCGTTTTCCCTGACTTCCTCCCTGTATGTCCTCTCTGCCCGGTCAAATTGCTCATTGGGCAGTCCTGCTGCCAGGGACAGTAGTGTTGCCCTGTCTTCATGGTCTACGGGGCTGTAGTTGATTACTATATCCTCCTCCTTCTCATCCCTGTATACTTCTGCACTGTATTCCTTTTCCCGGCTTATTTCTCCTCCAAGGCTTTTCACTGTTTCCTCTATCTTTTGCCCTTCTGCTATATTGAATATCTTCCTGATGAGTCTTTTCTCTGCTTCTGAACTCTGTCTTCTATTGGCTCCGGTATATATCCTCTCTCTTCCCACCTTCAATTCTTCTTCTTTTATTTCCTCACTTCCCGCTATATCCTCTTCAGCTGTTTTCAGTAACTCCTGTCCTTTGTCATATATTCTGGCTTTTTCTTTCAGGAAATTGTATCTTTCCCTATATTCTTCCGGAATCAGGTCAAATATGCTTTCTCTCTGACCGGCAAACACCGGTATACTGCTTAAGGCTGATATAAGTTGTCCGGGGGATAATTTCTGACTTGCTTCTTCCTGGGCGGTTTCTTCTGTCTCATCATCCTCGATATAGTTTCTGGCCTGTATTACCAGTTCCCCGCCCACAATATCATCAACAGGGTTGTATTTGTATTCTATCTGTTTAGCTGAATCCGGATTGATGATAATGGTGGCTGATGTAAAATGAGAGGATTCCTCCGGATCGAACTCATAATATTTCTTTATTTCTTCTTCATCAAGTCTGTCCAGAATATATTGATAATGATTGAATTTTAATTGGCTTAATTCCCAATTTAATATATTATCAAATCCAGTTTCCATCATTTCAAGAAAAATACTGCCCACTCTTTTTTGCACAAAGTCAAAAACATAGTTAAAATTATACTGCCGGTCATATTTATCTGCTTTTATGTCATTATAATTACTATCTTTCTGCCCAAAGGATCTGTGATATGCTATGTAATGATAAATCATACTCTTTATTAGACTTGCTTTATAGTCTTCCCTCAGTACTGCAGGATCAAGATTCCCGCTTTCGGCATTTATGAAAGGCTGGAAGGTATATTCATTTATATTTGCATATAATGGGTTAATGTCAATGTTTTCAATTGACTCGGGGATGCCTGATGATATTATGATCTGTTCTTTTGCTTCTCCACTGTAATCTGGATAAATAAGCTCTATAATCTCTCCACTTTTTTCATACAGCCTCTGTAAACGTCCAAATATATTAATAAGTTCTACCAGATTAACATATTTCTGCATTGTATTTTTTAAATATTCAAGGACCATTATTTTGTCCTCTAGTTTCTTTATTTCTTCTTTTTCGTTTTCTGCCAGATACTCCTTTTTCTTTATTTTGTAAATCCTGCTTTTTACTTCAAAAATAGATTCTACATTCCATTCATAAGAGTTTTTATATGGATTGCTATAATACTCCCTGTAGTTTTCTTCTGCATCTTTTATTTCTTCAATTTTGGGAGCCGTATGATCATCATTTTTTATTACAACACTCTTTAGTCTATATATCCCATTAATTTTTGTAAATCTTAAATAATAATCAGGTAGTGCGACAAAAGGTATAAAAAGAGAATCTCCACCCATATTGTCTCTTCTTAGAGTTAATCTTCCATTGAGCTCCTGATTTTTTATATAAATAGCATATTCTCTTTCTACATTTACTTTTACAGGTTTTAATACACCATTTTCTTCTTCATATGCAGTAAATTCAACATAACCTTCCTTTAAAAATTAATCAGTGATATATCCTTCAATCATTTTTTCTTCTTCATCATCTTCTTCTTTTTTTGCCAGCAAAAATCCCAGCTCGACCAGGTCTTTATATATTTTATCCAGATACATATTGTCAATTGCTTTATCTACCAGTTTTGAACCGAAAAACATTACAGTAGCTATAATAATATTTACCAACGATGTTTTAAACAGGACTGCGATTCCCTTTATCAGCGTTCCTATCTGGCCTGATAACATTAAACCCATTACATCTGGGCTTAAATAGATTCTGAAAAATCCTAAAAAACTAATATAATTATATACCGCTGTCGTCACCTTTATTACACTTTTGTGTTTTGCTGCATTTAACATAAGGATTAAGACACCATTTATCGCTAATGATTCGATAAAGGAGATTGTTTTTTCTTTTAATATATCACCGATTCCTTCAATAGTATATGTAATTACTGGCTCATAGTCTGAGTCCATTTTGTACTCATTGAAACTTACCATTTCTAAAAAGCCTTCTAAATCATCATGAAATAATACAGTGCTGGTATCATTATTTAAGCCCGGGGAATAATATACCTTATCACCCTGAATCAGGTGGTCATTTCGTGTATAAGGTATTGCACAGTCCTCATCTTTAAATAGTTTTCCTTCCCAGTTTTCCCCTGCCAGTGCTTCACCTATTTTGCTCAGATCGTCTCCTTCCTGAACTGTATAGCTCTGTGGCAGATAGGAAAACAGGGTGTTGATAAAGCTTAAATCTGCTCCTCCTTTACAGCCAGTGAAGGTTATCCTGGCATCAGGATACTCTGCAGTAATTCTGGCATGTACTAATTGTAATAACTGTAATTCATCAGGCAATACCTTTTTATTGCCTATTTTCTTCCCTTTATAGGCTATTACAATCTGATCCCTTCCGTCTTCTGCTGTTTTCTTTAATGCCAGAACCCTGAATTCTTCTCCATAGCCAACAGCCGGTTTTTTGTATCTGGCTTCATCATACATATCAATATCTTCAATAAATTTTACTCCTTCTAAACCTTCATCCTTTACGATTTCATCTATTTCTTCCAGTTGCCCTTCTTCCATAAGTTCCAGGTATTCTTCTGCCAGGTCATATAAATCTTTCATATCTTTATAACTATGCCAAAATTTTATGAATAGATAAAATTTAACATTTATTTTCTTTATGAGATTAAACGAGAAATCCTTGCTTTTCTAGCCTACTTTGTCCATAATTTTTTCTAAGAGTATATCCAGGAAATATTTGATCTCCAATGGACCTTCCTTCATAGTTGTAGTTAACAGCTTTATGCCATACTCTTCTACCGCGATTTCAAGCTTTACCTTCCTTTTATGTTCTGGTGTCAGCTCTTCCCGGGAAGGATAATGTTTCTCTTCAAGAAAGTCTTCCACTTCTTTTTTCTCTTTCTGAATTCTATCTTTTTCTTTTTCATCATTAGTACTTTTCTCACTTGCTTCCAATTCATTCAGATACGCAGTAAGCACTTTATGTATTGGTTCCCAGCGTTCTTTCAGATATTCTTCCATTATCTTGTATTTATCTGCCCCATAGATTACTTCCCAATCCATGAGGAATGCCCCTTCTTCATTTCCCGCATCCAGTTTCTCCAGATACTCCATGGCTATTCCGGCCTGTTTCCGCATCTCTTTCAGGCCTTCTTCTTTATCCTCTGTACTAATTTCATCCTTTTCTTTAACATTCTCCATATATACGTATTTTTCAAAATTCCCTTCGGTATCAT
>JAAYLO010000162.1 GCA_012521855.1 Halanaerobiaceae bacterium | reverse complement strand
TCATGGATTATTATAAAGTCGGGAGTGAGGAAGTTGAGTAAAAATTATGATGAACTGATGAAATTGATAAGCGGAGTGGAATTCACGGGGAGCCTGGAGGAAATGGCACAATGGTTCCAGGAGAAGGTGTGAATTAGCAAATTAAAATTCCTGAAATTAGCACTTTAAATTAGTATAACTGGCACCTGTAAAATGAAAAATTAGTCAAAATAAAATAGGATAACAGGAAAAATTTCAAATAAAAATAGTATAAAAAAAGTACTTCTGAAAATACAGGAATACCTTAGCCTAGGGTGAAAAAATAGGATGTCTGGTACCGGCTAATTCAAGCTAATGATTAATATATTCGGAGACTTTGTTTTTCCCCAGAGGATTAAGATAATATTTCATTACTACTCTTTGAGCTAAAGATTGGTACTGATTAAGTTGTAACTTGTCAAGAAAATAAGGCGATCCAGCCAGGAACAGGATGAAAGGATTCTCAGAATCCATGGAGAAGTTAAACAATATGCTCAAGTCATTTAAAAACCTGTTAGCAAAAAACTGCATTTCATCCCGAATAAAGACAGGAGTAATCCTTTGCTCATGAAAACATGAAAAAGAGTAGAGACAGTATATTGTATCTATTGCAACAGCTCAACCTTTCTGGACGCTGGCTCTTCTCCCAGTCCTCTGTAGAAATCCATAACAGTACCTGTGGAAAGAGGGAAATAAATCACTTTAAATAAAGAAGGATTGAAGCTGTCAGCAAAAGCCCTTAGAGAAGTGGTTTTACCACTTCCCGTTTCATCGACAATGACAGCAATTCCTATGGCCTTTTTCAGATACTCAAGACGTGCTTTTGTTTCCTTAAAATTATTGGATAGAAAAGGTCTTTAGAATCAATTTCTTTTAAAAAAGATATCTTCAAAGGATTCCGGGTCAAAACGAATCTCGATTCTTTTACTGATGAGAGTTGGCGGGACTTCATAAAGCTCATTGTTGACGGAAATGATCCGGTCATGTTTGACCTTTCGTTTTTCACGTTTAAGAAAGATAAATTTAAGCTTATCCGGGTCTTCAATGACATTAAGCTGGTTTATCTGTGACATATATTTATCCAGGGGAGTAGTAGCTAAAGCTGAATGGATTTTACGGTGATAGTTCTTTTCCAGGCAGGCAGAAAATTTTTTATTGAGATTATCAAGAGGACATAAGCCCTCATCACATAAAAGGGGCAAAAATCTCTTTCTGACTGTGAGGGAGAAGTGTTCAATTTTCCCTTTGCTGGCTGCATCATAGGGTTTAGTATGAATAAGGGTAATACCCAGCCGTGGAGAATTACAGAGCAGGCCTTCTCTTTTAAATAGACGGTAAACAGTAGAATATGAGATGTCAGAAGGAAGGATTATCTTTTTAGTAATCAGTTGATCATAAAATAAAAAAAAAAGAGATATTCCTATCAACTTTATCTCTGAAAAAAGAAATTAATCCCGGAATATTGGATTTAAACCGTTGTAAGTAAAAGAAAACACACTGGGCCGGGAGGCCAGAAAATTATTGACTGAGATTAATTTTCTTATTGATGATCCCCTGGCTGATTTTGTTCAGGATTTTTTTCTGGATGATAAAATGGTTGAAAGCAGGATCTTGATTTATTATTGATTTTAATGATGACGGGCTTAAGGATATCGCTATATTGGATCTGTGTTACTGGGATATAAAGAGCGGGGTTCAGACTTTTAATTTATCAAAGATATTGAAAGGTGTTACATTAATTCAGAGTATCAAGTATGAAAGATAAGTATAAAAAGAAGGTATTTTATAAATAAAATGAACAATACTAAAAGTAAATGAGGTACTTTTAGTATTTTTTTATACAAAGAGATGGAGGTTTGATATGGCAAAACAGATAAAGACAATGGATGGTAATGAGGCAGCTGCCTATGTCTCCTATGCCTTCACAGATGTGGCGGCTATCTTCCCCATAACACCATCTTCCCCAATGGCTGAGATGGTGGATCTGTGGTCTGCCCAGGGGAAAAAGAACCTTTTCGGGCAACAGGTAAGGGTTACTGAGCTGCAGTCAGAGGCAGGTGCAGCTGGTGCTGTTCACGGCTCCCTCCAGGCCGGTGCTCTTACAACAACCTATACTGCTTCACAGGGATTATTGCTGATGATTCCCAATATGTATAAGATTGCAGGAGAGTTATTACCCGGGGTTTTCCATGTCAGTGCCAGGGTGGTGGCAACACATGCCCTGTCTATATTCGGGGAACATTCAGATGTAATGGCAGCCAGACAGACCGGTTTTGCCATTCTCGCTTCCAGTAGTGTCCAGGAGGTAATGGATCTGGGCGGGATAGCACATCTGGCCGCAATCAAATCCAGGATACCTTTTTTGCATTTCTTTGATGGCTTCAGGACATCACATGAGATAAATAAGATAGAGCTGCTGGATTATGAAGTGTTAGGAAGTTTACTGGATTATAATGCTGTGGAAAAATTCAGAAATAGATCCCTTAACCCGGAAAGGCCTGTCCTGAGGGGAACAGCCCAGAACCCTGACCTGTATTTCCAGCAGAGAGAGGCCTGTAATCCCTTTTATGAAAATGTGGCAGACATTGTTGCAGAATATATGCAGAGTATTTCTGAGATAAGCGGCAGGGAATATCACCCCTTCACATATTATGGTGCTGATAATGCTGAACATATTATAGTCTCAATGGGATCTGGCTCAAATGTTGTTCAGGAGGTTGTGGATTATCTGCTGGATAAGGGGGAAAAGGCAGGGATGATTAATGTCCATCTTTACCGGCCCTTTTCCGAAAAATACTTTTTTAAAGTCCTTCCTGATACAGTAAAGAAAATCGCCGTTCTGGACAGGACAAAGGAGCCGGGAGCACCCGGCGAGCCCCTGTATCAGGATGTCCGGAATCTCTTTTACGGCAGGGATATCCAGCCAGTGATTGTCGGGGGCAGGTATGGACTGGGCCAGAAAGATGTCAGGCCCTCCCAGATTCTGGCTGTTTTCAATAACCTGAAAGAAGAGAGCCCCAAAAACCAGTTTACTGTAGGAATAGTTGATGATGTGGCAAATACTTCCCTGCCTGAAGAGGAGATAATTGATACAACACCTGAAGGGACCATCAACTGCAGATTATGGGGCCTTGGTTCTGATGGTACAGTGGGGGCAAACAAGATGGCCATCAAGATCATAGGGGATAAGACAGATCTCTATGTACAGGGTTATTTTGCCTATGACAGCAAAAAATCAGGCGGTACCACCATATCTCATCTGAGGTTTGGCAAAAAACCCATCAAGTCATCCTATCTGGTTTACGATGCTGATTATATTGCCTGCCATAATAAGTCGTTTATCTACCACTATGATATTGTGAAGGGCCTTAAGAAGAATGGTACCTTTGTCTTGAACTGTCCCTGGAGCCCGGAAGAGCTGGAGGAAAAACTTCCGGCGGCTCTAAAAAGATATCTTGCTGATTATGATATTGATTTTTATATAATTGATGCAGTAAGTATTGCCAGGGAAGTCGGGTTAAACAACAGGATTAACATGGTCATGCAGACAGTATTTTTCAAGCTGTCCAATGTTATCCCCATTGATGATGCAATAAGATATTTAAAGGACTATATAGAAAAGACCTATGGGAATAAGGGAAGAAATATTGTTGAGATGAATTATAAAGCCGTTGACATGTCCCTGGAAAGGCTCATCAAGGTAGAACTGCCTCCAGAATGGAAGAATGCCGGAGATAATGAAGAGGAATATCCTGAAAAGGAAGAACCTGATTTTATGAAGAGGATAAAAAGGCCTGCTGCAAGAAGGGAGGGAGATGAACTCCCGGTCAGTGTTTTCCGCGGCATGGAGGATGGCAGCTTTCCGCTGGGGACTACAAAGTATGAAAAACGGGGTATTGCTGTCATGGTCCCTCAGTGGCAGCCGGAAAACTGTATCCAGTGTAACCAGTGTTCATTTATCTGTCCACATGCTGTTATCCGGCCTTTCCTGCTTGATGAAGAAGAGAAAAAGAATGCCCCTGCCAGTTTTGAGACAATAGGGGCAGGAAAACCCGTACCAGCTGATTACCATTACAGGATTCAGGTTAGCACGATGGATTGTACAGGTTGTACCAATTGCGCTGATATCTGCCCTGCCCCGGAGAAGGCCCTGGTAATGGTGGATGCAGAAGAAGAGATACCCCGGCAGCTGGAGAACTGGGAATATGCTGCTAACCATGTGAGATATAAGGATAATTTGATGACAAAAACTACTGTAAAAGGAACCCAGTTTGCTAAACCATTACTGGAATTTCATGGTGCCTGCCCAGGTTGCGGAGAACCAGCCTATGTCAAGCTGGCTACCCAATTGTTTGGAGACAGGATGATGATTGCCAATGCCACCGGTTGTTCATCGATCTGGAGTGCCAGTGAAACATCTATTCCCTACACTGTAAATCATGAAGGTAAAGGGCCGGCCTGGGCCAATTCCCTCTTTGAAGATAATGCAGAGTTTGGATATGGAATGTATCTTGGTGTCAGCCAGATCCGGCAGAAATTGAAAAATCTGATGGAAGAGGGGCTGGATGCAGTGATTGATGCCGATTGCAAAAATGCCTTTAAATACTGGCTGGATAATATGAATAATGGAGAAGCCTCCAGGGATGCCAGCAATAAACTCCTGGAGATAATCGAAAAGCCGGAATATGAAGACAATAAGCTGATTCAGGAGATACTTAAGTACAGGGATTTTCTGGTCAAAAAATCACAGTGGATCATCGGCGGTGACGGCTGGGCTTATGATATCGGGTATGGCGGGCTTGATCATGTCCTGGCCTCTGGAGAAGATGTGAATATACTTGTTCTCGATACAGAGATCTATTCAAACACAGGCGGCCAGTCATCCAAGTCCACCCCGACAGCGGCAGTGGCCAAGTTTGCAGCCTCAGGAAAGAGGACAAAGAAAAAGGACCTGGGTATGATGGCTATCAGTTATGGTTATGTATATGTAGCCCAGGTTGCCATGGGTGCCAATATGAACCAGACCATAAAAGCCTTTCTGGAGGCAGAACAATACAACGGCCCCTCCCTGATAATCGCTTATGCTCCCTGTGTAAGCCATGGAATCAAAACAGGAATGGGGAAATCTGTAGCACAGGAAAGGAGAGCTGTTGAAACCGGCTACTGGCACCTTTATAGATATAATCCCCTGCTGAAAGAAGAGGGGAAAAACCCCTTTATTCTGGATTCAAAAGAGCCGAAAGGATCAGTGCGGGATTTTATGGAAACAGAGATCAGGTTTACCCAGATCAAAAATACCTTCCCCGAAATCGCGGAAGAGCTTTTTGCAAAAGCAGAGAAAGATGCCAGGGAGAGATATGAAAAATATAAACGCCTGGCGGAACAGGCCGGTTCTTAAACCGGCCTGTTTTTACTCAGGAAATAAGCAGGAAAATAACCATTATTTATCTGGACGGGATATGGAATAATATGAAATATTTTAATCAGGACTTTCTATTTAATAATAAAGGGAGAGGTAAAGGAGAAACTCAGAAGGAGATAGCCATTGGTATTCTATCTCCTTTTCCGGAATCATTTCTGGTTTTCATCTACATATTCTTTGGCTTCCTCTGCTCCATAAAAAGCGGGGTTAAAAACCCTGGCTTCACCTTCAAGGCTTTCTATATTTATCCAGGCTGCAGTTTGATGGTTTTCAACAGGCATCTCCATCATCCTGTTTTTAAATTTATTATTGTATTTTTTTTCTTTCAGCTTCATCATCCCCTTCTATATGGCAAGGATACTGTAAAAGCCTTTCTTTTTATTATTCCACTTTCTTAAAAATTTATATGATTGCATATTTTGCAAATATATGTTAAAATATGAATACAAACGATTGCACAGGAATATATTACTTATAGCACTATCCCTAAAAAGGGTAGTAGATGAAAAATAAGGAGGATGATTTATCATGAAATGCCGGTATTTCTTATCTCTTTTATTGGTTTTTCTCTTCCCGGTTACATTATGGGCGGCTGAAATTGAAGTGGATGTATTTCAATTCAAGGTGGAGACAAAAGATGTTCTGGAAAAGGCAGCAAAGATGTATATGGAAGAGCACCCGGGTATAATAGTGAGTATTCAAACAGTCGGCGGCGGGGATGATTATGGTGCAGCATTACGCTCGAGGTTTGCATCAGGCAATGAACCAACTATTTTTAATATTGGCGGTCCGCAGGATGTAGAGGACTGGATAGATTACCTGGAAGATCTATCCGATCAGCCCTGGGTAGAACTGGCATACCGGGGAGTCCTTGATGGTGTCACTGTTGACGGCAAGATATATGGAATGCCCTTTAATCAGGAAGGGTATGGCTTTATATACAACAAAACCATCTTTGAAAAGGCAGGGATTGATGCAGGAAAAATTAATAGCTATGATGCTCTGGTTGAAGCCCTTGAAATTCTGGAAGCCAGAAAAGGTGAATTGGGCTTGAAGGCGCCAATTGCTTTTGCCCCAAAAGAAAAATGGATAACAGGGCTCCATCTCTCGAATGTAGCTTTCAGCCAGGAATTTGGCGATGTTTTAACTGCATATAATGCAAAGGAAGTAGATTTTACATATGGTGAAGAGTTTAAATTACTTGTTGATTTACAGGCAAAATATGCCTATAAACCTTCTGGACTTGTTTCTTCACTGAATGCCGTTGATTACGCTGCTCAGGTAGAGGGCCTCTTTTCTCTGGAACAGGTTGCACTGATGCAACAGGGAAACTGGGTATATAACAGTGTAGCCTCTATGGATGAAGAACTGGCCAGGAATATAGGTATTTTGCCTATTCCACTGAAAGGGGTTGTAGAGGATTGTATCCCTGTCGGTATTCCAATGTACTGGACAATTAACAAAAATGTCCCTGAAGAAGAAAAGGCTGCTGCTAAAGATTTCCTGAACTGGTTGTATACTTCCCCTGCCGGGAAGGAATTGATTATTAATGAGTTTAAATTTATCCCGGCTATAGGGGGATATGATGGTTTAACACCTTCCGATCCCCTGGGGCAGGATGTCTTAAAATACTCTGAGGCAGGAAAAACAATGTCCTGGGTATTTATGGGTTATCCCTCCGGCTGGGGTGAACAGGTCCTGGGTGCAAATATACAGGCATATCTGGCTGGAGATATCAGCTGGGATGAACTGGAAGAGATCTGTAAAAAAGAGTGGTCTGAGGCCAGAAACTGAGAACTGTAATAGTATGAGAGTCATTGTTTTACAATGACTCTCATACTCTGAAAAGGGAGGAAAGAAATAAACGGGTATATTTCTGGAGGATTTTGCAAGGGGGATGGAGAAATGAGAAGAAGCTGGGTTTCTTTCTGGCTCTTTGTAGGCCCCTGCCTGACAGCTTTTATCATAGTCGTAATAATACCACTGCTTTTCGGGATATATTATTCATTTACCAATTGGAATGGAATTAATGCTGAGGTAGACTTTATCGGACTCAGTAATTATGCTAAATTATTAAAGGATGTTCATTTTGCTAAATCTTTTGTTTTTACGGTTAAATTCACTTTATTTTCTGTCTTTTTTATTAATCTTATCGGGTTTTTACTGGCTTTACTTGTGACCAGAGGGCTTAAAATCAGTAATTTTCTAAGGACAATCTTTTTTATGCCAAACTTGATAGGCGGTATTATATTGGGGTTTATCTGGCAGTTTATATTTACAGGCGCCTTTGGGGCCCTGGGAGAATATACCGGCCTGAAGTTCTTGATGGGCTGGTTATCTACTACGCAGACTTCTTTCCAGGCCCTGCTTATTCTGATGATCTGGCAGCTTTCAGGTTATGTGATGGTTATCTATATTGCGGCAATACAGGGTATTCCACGGGAGTTGATTGAGGCTGCTGAGATTGATGGTGCAGGAAGCTGGATGAAGGTGAAAAATATTGTTTTACCAATGGTAAGGCCTGCTTTTACTGTAAGCCTGTTTTTAACTCTTTCCAATTCCTTTAAGTTATATGACCAGAATTTATCATTGACTGCCGGCGGTCCGGCTCGTTCTACTGAGATGCTGGCAATGAATATATATAATACTGCTTTTTCATTTATGAAAATGGGAGAGGCCCAGGCTAAAGCAGTTATATTTCTGATTATCGTGGGCTTTTTTACCCTCAGCCAGGTTTATGTATCAAAAAGAGGGGAGGTGGAGATGTGACGGTAAGGAAAAAGAGATTTATCCTGGCACTTATTGGTCTGGTGCTTTCTGCCCTTTATTTATTTCCTTTTTACATAATGATCATTAACTCTTTCAAAACCAGGAGAGAGTTGTTCCTGGATACCCTGGGTTTGCCGGATACGCTTTATTTTGATAATTTTGTTCTGGCCTGGGAGAGGCTGAATTTTCCAAGGGCTTTTCTAAATTCTTTGCTTATAAGTACAGGGAGCATAATATTGATAATTGTCTTTTCTGCCATGGCCGGCTGGAAACTGGAGAGAACAAAGACAGGGACCAGTACATTTATCTTTTATTTCTTTATTTCAGCCATGTTGATTCCATTTCAATCTGTCATGCTGCCCCTGATCCGGCTCATGGGGAAAATGAATTTTCTTAACATGCCCGGCCTTATTTTTATGTACCTGGGTTTTGGTTCCAGTTTTTCTATTTTTCTTTACCATGGTTTTATAAAGAGTGTCCCCAGGTCACTTGATGAAGCAGCTATAATAGACGGCTGTAATGACTGGAAATTATTCTGGCATATTATCTTTCCAGTCATGAAACCCATATCAGTTACTGTAGCTATTTTGAATGCAACCTGGATCTGGAATGATTATCTTTTACCATCACTGGTAATTAATAAAGAAAAAACACATACTATACCATTAAGGGTATTTTTCTTTTTCGGTGAATATACTAAACAGTGGAATCTGGCCATGGCAGGCCTTATATTGGCCATAATTCCGGTAATTTTATTCTATTTCTTTTCTCAGAGACATATTATCAGGAGTTTTGTTGAGGGCAGTATTAAATAAAGAAAAGGAGTAAAGAATTATGGAACAATATTTTGAAATTCATCCCTGGAAGATTATTGAAAGGGGATTTAGCAAGGAAAGGCAGCTTTTAGCAGAAAGTATTTTCAGTATTGGTAATGGCTATATGGGCCAGAGGGCTAATTTTGAAGAAAAATACAGCGGGGAATCTTTACAGGGGAGCTATGTAGCAGGTGTTTATTACCCTGATAAGACCATCGTAGGCTGGTGGAAAATAGGCTATCCTGATTATTATGCAAAGGTGTTGAATTCTACAAACTGGATAGGGATCGATATAAAGGTAAATGAGCAGGAACTGGACCTTGCTGAATGTAATGTAGAAGAATTTGTCAGAATACTGGATATGAGGAATGGGCTTTTAAGCAGGGAGTTTCTTGTGGAGTTTGATAATGGCAACTGTATCAAGGTCGAAACGGCACGTTTTATCAGTATGGCCAGGGCTGAGGTTGCCGCCATATCACATTCAATCAGGGCATTGAATTTCAGCGGGATCCTGGAGATAAGCCCTTACCTCGACGGGGATGTAATTAATCAGGATGCAAATTACGGGGAAAAATTCTGGGAGGAGACAGCAAGGTCAGTTGAAGAACATGAGGCTTACCTGATGCTGAAGACAAAAAAACTGGACTTTCATATCTGTACATATATGAGTTGTGATATAAGCACTTATCAGGAGATGGAGCTTTTAAGCAGGGAAAAGTATGTTGCCAACAGATATGTTATCAATATTGGAGAAGGTGAAGAGCTGAAGTTATATAAGTATATTGCCAATAGCTCATCCCGGTATCATCCGGTAGAGGAGCTTGTAAAAGTATGCAGGGAAAAATCCCGGGAAGCACTGGATGCAGGTTTTGACAGCTTACTGGCTGAGCATGGAAGGGCCTGGGCAGAAATCTGGGAAAAAAGTGATATAAAGATAGATGGGGATCTGGCAGCACAACAGGGTATCAGGTTCAACATCTTTCAACTGAACCAGACTTACAACGGGAAGGATGAGAGACTGAACATTGGGCCGAAGGGTTTTACGGGAGAAAAGTATGGCGGCGGTACATACTGGGATACAGAAGGCTTTTGTCTCCCTTTTTACCTGGGCACAGCTGAGCAGTCAGTGGCAAGGAATCTTCTTTTGTATCGTTATCATCATCTGGAAAAGGCAAAGGAAAATGCCAGAAAATTAGGTTTCAGTGAAGGTGCTGCCCTTTATCCCATGGTTACCATGAATGGTGAAGAATGCCACAATGAGTGGGAGATTACCTTTGAAGAGATACACCGCAATGCCGTTATTGCCTATGCCATATACAGTTATGTCAATTATACGGGGGACAAAAGATATTTACTGGATTATGGATTTGAAGTCCTTGCAGCCATTTCCCGCTTCTGGGCAGAAAGGGTAAATTATTCTGAAAGGAAAGGTAAATATGTAATCCTCGGTGTTACCGGAGCAAATGAATATGAGAATAATGTTAATAATAACTGGTATACAAACAGAATGGCAGCCTGGACACTGGAGTATAGCCTGGAAGTTCTGGACTTTCTGGAAAGAGAATATCCTGCAGACCTGAATAAACTAAAAGAAAAGATAGCTTTAAGTTCAGCAGAGCTTCAAAAATGGCGGGAAATAATTGAAAATATGTATTATCCTTTTGATGAAAAACTGGGTATTTTCTTACAGCAGGATGGATACCTGGATAAAGAGCTGCTTACCATAAAAGACCTTGATGAAAGGGAGCTGCCCTTAAATCAGCACTGGTCCTGGGACAGGATACTCCGTTCCTGTTTCATAAAACAGGCAGATGTACTGCAGGGATTATTTTTTCTAGAAGATCATTATGATCTGGAAACCATCAGGAGGAATTTTCATTTTTATGAACCCAGAACTGTTCATGAGTCTTCTTTATCTCCAGGTATACACGCCGTTCTGGCTGCAAAAATTGGAGATTATGAAAAGGCCTATGAGATGTATTTACGTTCAGCAAGGCTTGATCTTGACAACTATAATAAAGACAGTGAAGACGGCTGTCATATTACAAGTATGTCCTGTACCTGGCTGGCAGTCGTTCATGGATTTGGAGGTTTCAGGGTCAAAGAGGGTATACCGGTATTCAGCCCCTGTCTGCCTGAAAAATGGAGTTCCTATAGTTTTAAAATAAACTTCCGGGGAATTCTATTGAGTATATCTATAGCTGAAGAGGGGATAAAAATTTATAATGAAAGTGAAAGAGAGATCATTATCGGGCTTTTTGATCAGAAGTACAGGATTACAGGAAAAAGCTCTATTACAAAAAAATAGCAAGGGATGATGTATAATTCATTGTTTATCAGGCATATACATTACTGTAAAAGAAAAAATACGGCATATGTAAAAAAGAAGAAAAATCCTGACCTGAGTCATAATAAAATGTATTGTAATGCTGTAACAATGCAAGCGTTTGACCATTTGTGCAAACGTTTGCGAAAAAATTCGTTTTATATTAGAAACATATAGATAGACGTATTCAGATTCTTTGCTGGCATTAGATATGTTTCTAATAAAAATGTATAAATAAAAAGGGAGGAGAAAATAGTGAAAACTTGTTTCAGGGTTGTTTTGTCAGTATTACTGGTATTTTTAATGTCTTTCAGTGCAGGAGCAACGAAATTGGTGGTCTGGCAGAGTTCAGGGCCCCAGGAGGACTTTATTAATTTGATGGGCAAAATCTATGAAGACGAGACCGGTATAGAGATTGAGGTACAACCTGTAGACCAATTATCCCAGGATGACAAACTGGCACTGGACGGCCCTGCCGGTAAAGGCCCGGATATAATGGCCTGGCCTCATGACCAGTTAGGGATTCCGGTAATGCAGGGATTATTATGGGAAATACCGGAAGACCAGGTTGATCTCGGTGTATATAGTGATACAGCAGTACAGGCCATGAGGGTAGGCGGGAAGTTGTACGGTATACCATATGCCGTAGAGACTACTGCATTAGTCTATAATAAAGACATCATATCAGAAATACCCGAAAATTTTGATGAATTCCTGGATCTGGTTATTTCCTTGAACAGGCCGGAAGAGAATAAGTATGGTTTTCTGGCTAATTTAGAAGATTTTTACTATATGCATGGAATTATTGCAGGTTATGGAGGCTATGTCTTCGACAGGAATGAAGATGGGAGTTTAAATCCTGATGATATTGGTTTAGCAAATGAAGGTGCCATTGAAGCCATGAAACTGATCAGGAGTTTCAGGACATCTGGTTTGATGCCTGAAGGCAGCACATATGATGTTGCCATGGGCCTTTTTACAGCAGGAGACCTGGCAGTGACCCTTACCGGTCCCTGGGAATTCGATAATCTGAATAAATCAGGGATTAATTATGGGATAGCGCCATTACCAAAACTTGAAAACGGTAATTATCCAAAACAATATATGGGGGTAAAGGGTTATTATATCAGTAATTTCAGTGAGAATAAGGAAGAAGCCCTCAAATTCATCTTGTGGTTGACCTCAAAGGAAAATAACTACAGACAACACGAATTGACAGCCATTATACCTGCCCGGGAAGATGTTATAGATATGCCGGAATTCCGGGAAGATGAAAATTATAGGGCTTTTGCGATTCAGGCCGGCCGGGGTGAGCCTATGCCCAATATACCGGAGATGTCACAGGTCTGGGAACCCATGATTAATGCCCTCACTTTTGTTGTCAATGGTGATGCTGCTCCTGAAGAGGTTCTGCCTGTGGCTGTCCAGCAGATCAGGGAAAATATAGAGATGATGAAAAAGTAGTATACTGCTTTCAAGGTTGGCTCTATCATTTTTCTAAATGATAGAGCCGGCTTTTATAAGCCGGGATTCTCCAGGAACTTCGATGAAAAGCGAGGTGAAAAAATGAGATTGAAGAAAAAGACCCGCTTGCTGCTGAGCAGACGCTATATAGTTGCACTCTTATCCCTGTTCTGTATGGGTACAGGTCAACTCTTTAATGGCCAGATAATTAAGGGGTTCTTGTTCTTATTATTCAATTTTGCGGTGATGAATAGCATAGCCTTTATCCGGGGTAATATATATGGTTTGATTACACTGGGGGAGACGGCAATGGAGGATCATTCCCTGTTTTTACTGATTTATGGCGTACTGACCGTATTTCTGCTTTTAATAATAACCGATATTTACATCTTTAACATACGGGATGCCTATAAAAACGGCCTCTTACGGGATCAGGGAAAAGAGCCGCCGGGATTTAAAGAATCACTGAAAAACATAAAAGATACCGGGTTTTCTTACCTGGTCTTATCCCCCGGGCTTACTGCCATACTATGTTTTACAGTATTACCTTTGATCTACTCAATTTTAATAGCCTTTACAAATTATGATCTTTATCATTTACCGCCTGCTAATTTGATAGACTGGGTAGGATTTAAAAATTTCCGTGAAATCTTCTCCATCAGTTCCTGGAGGACTACTTTTATCCGCGTAGGATCCTGGACTGTCATCTGGGCAGTTTTCTCTACACTTACAACATACGGCCTGGGTTGTCTTCTGGCCGTAATTCTAAATAATCCCCGTCTTAAATTCAGGAAGATAATCCGGACACTATTGATCCTGCCCTGGGCCATACCTGCTTTTGTCAGTATCCTGATCTGGAGCGGGGCACTGAATACAAACTTCGGGATTGTAAACCAGTTATTAGGAAAGATGTTTAATATCCAGCCAGTACACTGGTTAACACAGACTGCTCTTACAAGGCTGGCGGTTATTCTGGTTAATCTCTGGGTCGGCTATCCTCATGCAATGATAATGATTACCGGTATCCTGCAGGGGATTCCTGCTGACATATATGAGGCAGCAATAGTTGATGGTGTGAGCCCATGGCAAAAATTCCGCTATATTACGCTTCCGCTTCTCTGGTTTTCCATGGCACCATTGATGATTATGAGCTTTGCCTATAATTTCAATAACTTTACTTTGATTTATCTGCTGAATTCAGGAAGGCCCTTTGAATTTGGGCAGCAGGGGGGAGCCGGCGGGACAGATATTTTAATCTCCTGGATATTTAAATTGACCACAGAGAAAAACAAATACAATTATGCATCAGCAATATCATTGATCATATTTTTCATCCTGGCCGGATTCAGTATCTATAACTTCTATAGAAGCAGTTCTTTCCAGGAGGAGGAGATGCTGCAGTGAAAATAAATTCTCAAAGGGTAAGAAATTATTTATCACTCGCTTTTTCCTATCTTTTTCTGCTTTTAATAATCTTTATTGTATTTGTTCCAGTGTTGTGGATATTCAGTGCATCACTTAATCCTGGCAGCAATTTGTATAGCTCTTCAGTTTCACTGCTGCCGCGAAACTATACCTTTGACCATTACAAAGAATTATTCACTGAGACAAGATTTGCGTCCTGGTATGTAAATAGTATCAAGGTCGGTACAGGAAGCTCTCTTTTGAGTATTTTTCTCGTAACCTTAACAAGTTATGCTTTTTCCAGATTACGCTTTACAGGACGCAAATACGGCCTGATGGTCATGTTAATACTACAGATGTTTCCTGCAACCATGAATATGGTGGCTATTTATCTCCTGCTCAATTTAGCCGGCCTGCTTGACAGCCACCTGGGTCTGATCCTGATCTATGCAGGCGGATCTATACCATACAATACCTGGTTGATGAAGGGATATCTGGATACAATTCCCCGTTCAATGGAAGAAGCAGCTATCATCGATGGTGCCAGCCAGTGGACAATACTCTGGAAAATCATACTTCCACTCTGTGTACCGATTATCTCTGTCCTGGCTATTTTTTCTTTTGTCGGGCCCTTTACCGATTTTCTTATGGCCAGGATTGTACTTACTACACCTTCAAAATATACACTGGCGGTGGGATTAAGGGATTTCATTGCTGATCAGTTCAGTAAGAATTTTACCATGTTTGCAGCAGGTGCAATACTGGCCGCCTTACCGATAACCGTTCTTTATCTGGCTTTACAGGGAATGCTGATCAGCGGTTTAACAAAAGGCTCTGCAAAACAGTAAGATAGTTTATTTTATAATAAAGGAGATTGGAAATGAATAGAGGGAAATACTCTGAGTTGGTAATTGTTCTGGTTTTCCTGATGGTTCTGTTGTTCAGCGGTTATTTACTGGCAGATGACATACCTGAGGGTCATGTCAGGCTGCATTATCACAGATTTGATGGTGAATACCTGGGCTGGGGCCTTCATATCTGGGGTGAAGGCTATAACGGCAGTGAGGTATTATGGACTAAACCGGTAGAGATAAGCGGCTTTGATGATTATGGGGCATATTGGGATATCCCCTACAAAGAGGGTGTTGGTGATCTGAATTTTATTATCCACAAGGGAGATCTAAAAGACCCCCAGCCAGACAGAGCATATCCGGATCCTGATACAAACAGAGAAGCCTGGGCTGTATCTGGAGATGAAAGGACCTACACCAGCCTGGAAGAAGCCCTGAAGGCCGCAGGCAACAAAATAATCAGGGCTGTAATAACCGGTAAAAATACAATAGTTGTGGAATTCCGCAGTGAAATATCCCAGGCTGTTTTTGTCAGGGATGGATATGATTATATACCGCTGGCAAAACTGGATATCTCTGCAAGCCCGGTTTATACCATAACAACCCGGGAAGAACTGGATATAAGCAGGACCTATAGAATTGAGTGCGGCTCCCTGACTGCTTATACAACTATAAGCCCGGAATTGATTGATGAAATCTATGCCTATGATGGTGAACTGGGAGCCCTTTATTCAAAGGGCAGTACAGTTTTTAAATTGTGGGCTCCCCTGGCTTCTGAGGTCCAGCTGTACTTATATAAAGATGGAGACGACCTGGAAGCATACCGGATTGAAGGAATGGAGAAAAATACCCAGGGTGTCTGGAGTGTAGAGATTACAGGAGATCTTGCCGGTGAGTTTTATCAGTATTATGTAAGATACGGTGAAAGGGGCAGACTGGTCCTTGATCCATATGCCCGTTCTATGGCTGCTTTTGACAGTGACGGCCCTGATAAGGTTGGAAAGGGAGCGGTAGTGGATCTGGATCAATGCAATCCAGAGGGATGGGAGCTTGATGATTATGTAAGTATCGAAGATCAGGAAGATGTCATCATCTATGAAATCTCAGTACGTGATTTCACCATTTCTGAAGATTCAGGTGTTGAGGAGGAAAAGAGGGGGACATATACCGGGTTTATTGAAAAAATTCCTCATCTAACCGACCTCGGTATAACCCATGTTCAATTGATGCCTGTCCTTAATTATTATTATGGCAATGAAAGAGACCGGAGTTTTGAAAACAGGGGCAGTGCAGGTGAAGTCAATTATAACTGGGGTTATGACCCACACAATTACTTTTCTCCTGAAGGAAGGTATTCCCTGGATGCCGGGGATCCCCATCTGAGGATAAAAGAATTAAAAACCCTGATTAAGGCACTTCATGATGCCGGAATAGGAGTATTGCTTGATGTTGTATATAACCATACCGCAATTACTTCCACCCTTGATGATATAGTACCTGATTATTATTACCGCAGAAATCCTGACGGCTCATACAGCAACGGCTCAGGGTGCGGAAATGATACAGCTTCCAGGAGAGCCATGATGAGAAAACTTATTATCGATTCAACATGTTACTGGGTAAAAGAATATCATATTGACGGTTTCCGTTTTGACTTGATGGGGCTTCATGATGAAACAACAATGCTTTCAGTGGCTGAAGCGATCAGGGCACTGAATCCGGATGCAGTCCTCCATGGTGAAGGCTGGAATATGGCTACAGCCCTGCCTTTAGAGGAGAGGTATATTAAGGGTGAAAACAGTACCAGCCACCGCAGTCTTTTAAAATATGATAATATTGCTGCAGTTTTCAGTGATACAATCAGAGATGGAATTATTCAACCCTCAGCCTTTTCAGCACCTGAAGAGGGAGGTTTCGTACAGGGTGTAAGGGGTAATGAGATCAAGATCAGAACAGGCGTTATCGGCAGTATGGTAAGTTTTCCGGAAACGGTACCACTGATGACTACACCTTATGACCGTTTTGCAGATGATCCTGAAGAGGTAATTAATTATGTAAGCTGCCATGATGACCGTACTCTCTGGGATAAGCTGAATATCTCAGCAGCAGATGCCAGTATGGAAGAAAAAATGAGAATGCACAAACTTGCCCTGGCTATTGTAATGACCTCACAGGGAAAGGCATTCATCCATGGCGGTTCAGAAATGCTCAGAAGCAAACCTGATCCTGATAATCTGCAATATGGTATAGATCACAACAGCTATGATTCCGGTGACCTGACCAACCAGTTGGTCTGGTCAAACAAAGAAAAATATCCTGAAATATATAATTACTGTAAAGGGTTGATAAAACTCAGGAGAGAACATGAAGCCTTTCGTATGGAAACAATGGATGAAATACAGAGGGGTATTGAATTTATACCTGTAGAGGAAGAAAACATAGTTGCCTTCAGACTGAAGGAACAGGATGGTACAGAAGAATGGGATGAAATTGTTGTCATTTACAATTCAAACCGTACTGCAAAAACCATAGAAATTCCTGGTGTAGATACAGACTGGCTGGTAGTAGTTGACGGCAAAAAAGCAGGAGTCCAGCCTTTAGATGATACAGAGGTGGTTCTGGGTAAAGGTATGGTTATGGTACCTGCCATTTCAGCAGCAGTCATCCATAATTAGATTTACCGGATACTGCTATTGAATTATAACAGGAATTTATTTTGGGGTTCTTTTAGATTATAAGGGGGTAGGGTATGATTAATGGTCATAAGCACCAGTTAGTGAGTAAGCGGATATTTTTGTTCCTCATCATTGTATCATTGGTTATCCTGGCCGGGTGCAGTAAGGATAAAAATGATATCAGTGACAGGGGGATATTATATATTAAAACATCACTGGAAGATATAGAAGGGGAGCTTGAGAGTGTAAGGGTTGTAGTTAAAAATGCTAATAATCCTCTGGAGGAATATATTGAAACTAAAAATATCGGTACTGCTGATAAAAATGTGGTTTTTTGCTTTGATAATTTGAAGAAAGGCATAAGTTACAATATTGTTGTGACAGCCTATACCGGGAATAATATACCGGTCTTTCAGGGCTCTGCTTCAGCCCTGCCAACAATGACAGGCAGCATAGTTGAAATCACTCTGCTGGAATTTGTTGAAAAGCCAGTTCAATTCCCTGGAAAAACCATTGAAATATATTATAAATGTCCCCATCGGGTACCGACTATCTGGGTCTGGGAGCATGAAGGAATACCTATTTCAGAAAATATGGGATATAGCTGGGATACTCAACCTGAAATGAAAAAAGTAGTAGATGACTGGTATGTCTTTGAAATCACCGGGGAATACTTATCCACTCCTCCAAAAGCCCTGAAAATGATTTTCAACAGGGATCATTCAACAGAGACAACGAGGTATCCGGCAGAGACAGGCTGGTATGATGGAATTGTATGGTATGATGAAGCTCCCTATCAAATACCTGGATCCGGGCATTATCCGGATATCCCGGCAGATAAGGTAAACAATACCATTTACCAGGCCTTTTACTGGAATAGTGCCCCTGATCTGTGGAAGAGGCTGGAGTCCAATATTCCCAGATTTGCGGAGATAGGGATCACTTCCATGTGGCTCCCTCCCGCCGGCAAATGAGGAAGCGGCAGATCTGATGTCGGCTACAGCCCCTATGACCTCTGGGATCTGGGTGAATTTGACCAGAAAGGGACAATTGCTACCAGGTGGGGTACGAAAAGTGAACTGGAAAGTTTATTGAACACAATGAAGGCATATGATATTGCGGCATATTATGATGCAGTCCTGAACCACAAATTGGGTGCAGACGGCCAGGAAATATTTTATGGCAGGACGGCCTGGACCATGTATAATGGCATTGGGAGGAATTATTACTACTCCCGTGCCGGTGAATGGAGCTGGAATTTTGAGTGTTTTGACGGGGATTATAACGGGCTTTTTCCATATAAGACATGGGATTATACCTATGATAGTGATTACCTGATGGGAGAAGATATCGATTATCAGAATGATAATGTAAAAGACGAGATAAAAGAATGGGGTTCATGGATAATAAATGTGATAGGTTTTGACGGATTCCGGCTGGATGCCGTTAAACATATCGACAGCGGTTTTATACAGGAATTTATAGGCCATGTCCGCTCATCAAGCAGTAAAGATATCTTTGTTGTGGGAGAAGCCTGGATCAATGACCAGAATCAGTTAATCGATTATTTGAATTCGGTTTCCAATTGTATGAAGGTCTTTGATTTTCCTTTAAGAAATGATTTTGTTGACTTAAGTAATGGCTGGAAAGATATGAGGTTCTGGGGAGGACTGGTCAATAGTGATTACAGGAATCAGGTAGTAACCTTTGTTGATAATCATGATACCTGCCGGGATGGCAATCCTTATAATCAGCCTCAGGTTATAAGATATAAGAATCAGGCCTATTGTTATATACTGCTCAGGGCTGACGGCATTCCCTGTGTTTTTGCCAAAGATTATGAGGATTACGGTATGGCCCCTGAACTGGATGTAATAATCAAAGCCAGAAGATATTTTGCCTATGGCCCTGGTCATGAATATTATGGAAATGATCATGATGTGTACTGTTATGTGCGTGAAGGTTTACCAGAAGTACCCGGAGACGGGCTCGTCTTTTTGATATCAGATGGAACGAGTGGTAATATTGCAGTAAAAAATATCAATTCAAGACAGCCTGATACGAGCTTCTATGATCTTGCCGGCCATGTTTCCGGTATAGTTACAACTGATTCCAATGGCTATGGAGATTTCAAGGTTGTTCAGAATGAAGTCCTGGGCTGGAGCATCTGGGTTCCTGTTAACTAGAAAGCCTTGATAAGGCCTTCAAAAAAAAAACAGCAGGGCCCGGAGAGTAAACGTTCTGGAAACGGGAGCCGGCGGAGATTGAAAGGAGGTAAAATGAATGAAAAGGACATTGTACAGGATTATTTATTTATATATCCCGGTCCTGCTGTTCATCATAATACAACAGGCAGGTATACCGGCGGCAGCAAAGGAAAAGCCGCCTGAAAATGAAACATATCTGCAGGCTTTTTACTGGGAGATGAACAGGGGAGAATATGCTGAAAAATATCCCGGGGAAGCTAATCTCTGGCAGTTAATCACTCAACGTTCCCATGAACTGGCGGAACTGGGGATAACGGGAGTATGGCTCCCTCCTGCAAACAAGGCAGAAGATCCCTTTGATGAAGGATATGCGGCCTATGATCTCTGGGATCTGGGAGAGTTTAATCAGAAAGGCAGTATCAGGACAAAATACGGAACGTGGGCTGAACTGGAACAGTTGATTGAGGAGCTGCATAATCAGGGCATCAAGGTTTTCTATGATGCTGTTTTAAACCACCGGATGGGTGGAGATGAGAAAGAGGAGGTCATTCTTGCTTCGGGAAAAAAGATGGAACTTCTGAGCAGGTTTGAATTGAAAGGAAGGGAGCAGTATTACAGTAAAGCTGATGAATGGCAGTGGGACTGGCAGGCTTTTGACGGTATAGATCTGAAAGAGCCGGAGCTCTTTGCAGGGAAGAGATGGGATAATTCAGCTGATCAGGATTATCTTATGGGCCTGGATATTGATTATCAGAATCAATTGGTCATTGATGAACTTAAGGAATGGGGTCTCTGGATAATTAATGAAGTCGGCTTTGATGGTTTCCGGCTGGATGCACTGAAACACATTGATACTGAATTTATCAGTGAGTGGATAAATTATATTCAGGATAATTCCGGGAAGGAAGTAATTTTTATAGGTGAGGCCTGGTATGAAAACAATCTGGGCCTGATACTTTTTTTGAAGAAAATAAACAATGAGCACATAAGGCTCTTTGATTTTTCTTTAAGAAGGCAGTTCTCCCTACTGAGGGACGGTTCCATGAATATGAAGGCACTGGATAGGGCCGGTCTGGTAAATGATCCTGCCTATGGGGAGAGGATGATTACGTTTGTAGATAATCATGATACAGGAAGGGATCATGTTGAGTATACCAGCCCCATATTCAGGAGAAAATGCCAGGCCTATACCTATATTATGTGCAGGGAACAGGGGATACCAATGCTGTACTGGAAAGATTTTTATGCATCAGGGATAAGGGATGAGTTGGAAAAAATACTTATAGCCAGAAGAGATTATGCCTATGGACCATCTTATGAGGTAGAAAACAATGATGCAGAAGTATATTCCTATGTAAGGGCAGGGTTAGAGGAAAGGCCGGGTTCAGGACTTGTAATGATGATCGCCGGCGGAGATAATGGAGAATTGATTACAAGAGAGATAAACTCCCGTCAGTCTGAACAACTGTTTTATGATTTGACAGGTAATGTCGGCGGTATTGTTAAGACTGATGAAAACGGGACAGGTCATTTCAGTGTTATCAATAGCGGAGAAAAAGGCTGGTCCATCTGGGTCCCATTACCTTTAAAAGAGTAGAAGAATGCTTTTTAAGCTATTGTATAAAAATACTTTAAAAAAGGAGGATTTTACATAGAGTCTGTATAATTTATAATAGGAGTTGAGCAAGCGTTTGAATCAAAAAATAGTCTATATGTGAAAGGACATATTAGAGGTGATGGATAAATATGTTTGGAAAAATACAGAATTATCAGGAAAAAGGAAAGGGGCTTATTCTGAATTTCAACAGGCAGAGCGTAGAGCTGGAGTTTATCACACCGACTATCATCAATTTTTTTGCTCCCATCAGTTCCGGGAAACGGTCTTCACATGCTGTTGAAGGCAGGAAAGGAGAGGACAATATTCCTTTTCAAATAAAGGAAGATGATGGTATTATTATAGAAAATGAATACTTAAAGATAATGATCAGTGATGATTTTAAAGTAGATATTTACGATAATGAAGGCAGGATAATATGCAGGGATTACCGGGGCAGGCGGGCCCCGTTTCTCAGGCGTGGTAATAGCGGAAAGATAGAAGAAGAAGGTCATGAAACTATAGAAGATATTCAGGAAAACAAAATTGAAATCCTGAAAGAGCTGACAGGTGATGAATATATCTATGGCCTGGGAGAAGAAACAGGGCCCTTAAATAAAAAGTTTTACCGCTATAAATTATGGAATACCGATGACCCCAGGCCTCATGTAGAGAATTTTGAGAGCCTTTATAAGTCTATCCCCTTTATAATTATTCTGAAAAACAGGATTGCCTATGGCCTCTTTTTTGATAATACTTACAAATCATATTTTGATCTAGGAAAGGAATCCAGTGATTATCTATACTATGGTGTAGATGATGGGAATCTGAATTATTATTTTATCTATGGCCCTTCAATTAAGGAAGTTATAGAAAAATATACTTATCTTACCGGAAGGACCCCTTTACCCCCATTATGGGCCCTGGGCTATCATCAATCCAGGTACAGTTATGAATCAGAGGAGAGGGTTCGGGAAATAGCCCTGAATTTCCGGGAAAGGGATATACCATGTGATGTGCTGTACCTGGACATAGACTATATGGATGGATACCGTGTCTTTACCTGGGACAGGAACAGATTTCCTGCTTTCAGGAAAATGATAAGAGAACTGGGGGAACAGGGTTTTAAGGTTGTTACCATTATTGATCCCGGTATAAAAAAAGAAAAGGGATATACGGTTTATGAGGAGGGTTTAGACAATAATTTTTTCATTACTGATAGAGATGGTATTCCCTATGTAAACAGGGTCTGGGCTGGTGAAAGTCTTTATCCGGATTTTTCCAGGAAAGAAGTAAGGGAATGGTGGGGCAGGCAACAGGAGAAAATACTGGAAACCGGAGTGGCAGGAATCTGGAATGATATGAATGAACCGGCCAGTTTTGACGGTCCTATTCCGGATGATGTCCAGTTCGGGAATGACGGTTTTCCTACTGACCACCGGGAAATGCATAATGTATACGGTCTTTTGATGGCAAAAGCCTCTGCAGAAGGGATCAAAAGATATACCGGAAAGAGACCTTTTGTAATTACCAGGGCCTGTTATGCCGGGGCACAGAAATATTCTTCTGTGTGGACCGGTGATAATCAGAGTTTCTGGGAACATCTGCGCCTATCCCTTCCCATGCTCATGAATCTGGGTTTAAGCGGCATGGCCTTCTGTGGAACTGATGTTGGCGGATTTGGCTCTGACTGTACTGCGGAGTTATTATCCCGCTGGGTACAGGCAGGTTGTTTTTATCCCCTTTTCAGGAATCATTCAGCTACTTATACCAGGGACCAGGAGCCCTGGGCCTTTGATAAAAAAACTGAGGAGATATACAGGAAATATGTGAAACTGCGATACAGGCTGCTTCCATATTTCTATGACCTGTTCTGGCAGGGAATGAGAACCGGGCTGCCTCTTATCAGGCCGCTGGTATTGCACTACCAGGATGATCCCGCTACTTATGAACTGAATGACCAATTCCTGCTGGGGGAGAATATCCTGGCAGCCCCTATAGTAGAACAGGGACAGACAGCCAGGGCAGTATATCTGCCAGAAGGGCAGTGGGTTGACTACTGGACAAAAGAGGTCATTGATGGAAGGCAATATATCATCAGGGAAGCCCCGCTGGAACTCTGCCCTGTTTTTATACGAAAAGGAAGTATAATCCCTCAATATAAAGAGATGAGTTTTATAAATGACAATGACAGGGAAGAATTGATACTGGACCTGTATCCAGGTAGCTTTAGCTATACTCATTACCGTGATGATGGAGAAAGCTTTGATTATGAAAAAGGCATATATAATTTATACGAGTTCAGAGTCAGCCTGGATCATGAACTGGAGATTAAAATTGAAAAATTGCACAAAAAATATAAGGATTATAATGAATTGATATTCAGGGTAAATAATTACCCTGTGAAAGAAGTTTATGTTGATGATAAGCAGTATCCTTTTCAGGAGGAAGAAGACTGTTTTTCCTTTTCACTAAATCCTGATGCAGAAAACATAAGGATCATCAAGGGGGTTTAGATACAGGGCATAATCTTAAGAAAGGGCAGGTTGCTTATGAAAAATGTCACCATTAAAGATGTAGCAAAAGCTGCCGGTGTATCACCATCGACGGTTTCCAGAGTAATCAGTGACAGCCACCGGATCAGTAAAGAGACCAAAAGGCTTGTGCGGAAGACCATGAAGGAATTGGGATATCATCATAATGCCATTGCCCGGAGCCTGGTCACTCAGAGGACTGATACAATCGGGCTGGTTATGGCCAGACCTACCCGGGAGGCTTTTGCCAATCCCTTTTTCTCCGGAATAATACAGGGCATTGCCGCTGTCACACAGAAAAAACATTATAGTTTACTATTATCTTCTACGGCTGATTACCGCGAAGAACAGGAGGAAACCATAAAATTGATCAGGAACCGCAGGGTAGATGGTGTAATTTTAATGTCATCAAGGAGTAATGATGAGCTGATAAATCAATTGGTCCAATACAGATTCCCTTTTGTCCTGATCGGGAGATGTGCTGAACAGGAAGGCATCCCCACTGTGAATAATGATAACATTAAGGATACCTATAATATAGTGAAATTTTTGCTGGAGAGGGGTTACAAAAAGATTGCTGCCCTGTCCGGCCCTGAAGAGTATATATTTTGCCAGGACAGGGCCCAGGGTTACCGGAAGGCACTGGATGAGCTTGCTGATACTGAACCTCTTATTATGTTTATCGATGATTTCAAGTTTGAAGAAGCCTATCAGGGAGTCTTAAATTATTTGAAAAGCGGGCAGATGAGATTCGATGCAATACTCGCCTTTGATGATATGATTGCCCTTGGGGCATTACGGGCAATACAGGATTACGGCTTCAGTGTGCCTGAAGATATTGCCGTTGTCGGTTTCAATGATGATCCAATGGTTTCCTATATAAAACCAGCCCTGACAACAATAAGATTGCCAATAATTAAAATGGGTGAAGAGGCGGCAAAAATGTTGATCAAAATCTTGAATGATGAAAACTATAAGGGAGAAGAGATAATCCTGCCCACAGAAATGATTATCAGGGAAACTGTATAAAGGAAGGATGGTACTGTTGAATAGAGCAGCTATATTTCATATGGCTGGACGGGCCTATGCTTATCCCATTGATATGAATACCCTGAAACTCCGCCTGAAAGCAGCCAGAGGTGATTTAAAGGATGTAAAGGTGATCTATGGCAGCAGGTATCCGTTGGACGGCAAACCGCCATCATTTGTTAAAAATATGGACCTGGCTGCTTCAGATGATCTCTTTGATTATTTTACAGCTGCCATTGAGATGGAAGATAACCGGTTCCGGTATTATTTTTATTTAAATGATGGCCTTGACGAAATATGGTATACAGAAAAGGGATTCACATATAAGAAACCCCAGACCAGCTCTGCATATGGTGAGTATTTTCAGTATCCTGTGATAAATGAGGGTGATATCTTTTCTGCCCCTGATTGGGTCCAGGGTGCTGTTTTTTATGAAATATTTCCGGAAAGATTCTATAATGGCAATAAAGATAATGATCCTGAGGGAGTTCAGCAATGGGGAGGAAAACCAGATAGATATTCTTTTTTTGGCGGTGACCTGGAAGGAATTATTAAAAAATTGGATTATTTAGCAGGACTGGGGATAAATGCCCTTTACCTTACCCCGGTTTTTCTCTCTCCCAGTAACCATAAGTATAATATTGATGATTATTACCGGATTGACCCGGCCTTTGGCAGCAAAAAAGTAATCAAAAGGCTTGTAGAAAAAGCACATCAACTGGGAATAAGGGTAATTCTGGATGCTGTTTTTAACCATTGTGGTATAAATTTTTTTGCTTTCCAGGATCTTCTGGAAAAAGGAGCTGCTTCAAAATACAGAAACTGGTTTTTTGTAAAAGAATACCCGGTAAAAATCCAAGTACCGCCTAATTATTCTACCTTTGCCAGTGGAGTTATAGATATGCCCAGACTGAATACTTCAAACCCAGAAGTACAGGATTATTTTCTTAAAGTGGCTCAGTACTGGCTGGAAGAAATAGATATTGATGGATGGAGACTGGATGTGGCAGATGAGGTTGACCATAATTTCTGGCGTAAATTCCGGGAAACAGTAAAAAAGTCAAAGGCTGATGCCTATATAGTTGGAGAAGTCTGGCACAATTCCGAAGAGTGGCTGCAGGGTGATCAGTTTGATGCAATTATGAATTATCCACTGGCCGGGGCAGTACTGGATTTTCTGGCCTATAACAATATCGGGCCGGGTGAGTTTAATAACCGCCTTGTCAGGAACTGGATGCTCTATCATGACAGGGTAAATTATAGTATGCTCAACCTTCTGGACAGTCATGACACCCGGAGATTAATCAATTTTTTTTCAGGGAAAAAAGAGCTGATGAAACTGGCAGTCCTATTCCAATTTACCTATCCGGGTGCACCGATGATATACTATGGTGATGAAATCGGATTGTCAGGAGGAAATGATCCGGATTGCCGGAGGTGTATGGTCTGGAATAAAGATGAACAGGATACAGACCTGTATAAATATTATAAGAAATTAATCAGCTTACGCCATAGGTTTATATCTCTAAGGAGGGGTGATTTTCATCCGCTTATAATTGATGAGATAAAGAACACTTATGGTTTTGTACGCAGATATAAGGGAGAAAGTGTTGTTGTCATAATCAATAATAGTCCACAGGCCCAGGAATATAGGCTTAAAGGGGATCTGTTTTCCTGTAAAAATGAAATTTGTGATCACCTCAATGATATAGTTTTAAGGAAAGACGAGGATGCCTATAAAGTAATGATACCGGAATTCAGCGGTGTGATCCTGCAATAATGAGACTGACAGATTTGTTGTTTTGAACATATTATAAACTAAAACATTTCAGGAGGAAATCTATATGCTCACAAATAGAAGAGGCGGGCCGATATCGTGGCAGACACGTTTTCCGGGCTTTAAAAGGATCAATGGAAATAGGCGCCTAATAGCAGAGGTCTTTGAAGACCTGGCCACAGAATCTATAGTAGAGCTGGAAGTCTATGAAACATTTCTGGATCTTAATCCACAGGTCAGGGAATTTCCCAACCTGAGTCCCGGTGAAACAGTATTCCGCGGTGAAGAGAGACTGGCCGATAGAAATAGAAGAAACCAGATGAGAAGAAGGACTTGCATAAGGAGCTGATCTGTATTATAATATACTTAATATATGAATAATTGTTCAATTATAAGATATAAAAACAAAAAGATTAAAAAAAGACAAAGGAGAGATTTAGTTGGCACATAACGATAAACAGCATCAGCACCACCATCATCACCATGATGGGAGTACTGATAATATAAAGACAGCTTTTTTTCTAAACTTTTCCTTTGCCATACTGGAGATCATTGGAGGAATATGGATAAATAGTTCTGCCATATTATCAGATGCCCTACATGATCTGGGGGACTCGATTTCTCTGGGATTGGCTTTTGTTCTGGAAAAATACTCGAAAAAAGAGGCGGATGACGAGTATTCTTTTGGTTATTCCCGTTTTTCATTACTGGCTGCCTTTATCAATAGTTTTGTACTTATCACCGGCTCTATCTTGATACTCATTCAGGCAGTACCCAGAATATTTGCGCCTGAGCCTGTTAATGAACTGGGGATGGTAGTATTTTCCCTGTTGGGGATAACGGTAAACGGGATAGCTGTTTTACGTCTTAGAAGAGGGAATTCAATTAATGAAGAAGTAGTATCATGGCACTTAATAGAAGATATATTAGGCTGGCTGGCGGTATTGATTGTCAGTATAGTTTTGCTTTTTGTAGATCTGTATATACTTGATCCTTTGCTGTCTGTCATCATCACTATATATATTCTTTTTAATGTAAGTAAAAATATCAGGAGGATAGCAAATATTTTTCTGCAACGGGTACCGGAAGGTTTTGCTATTGAAGATATTGAAGGGAAATTCAGGGGCTTAAAAGATGTTATTGATGTTCATCACACCCATATCTGGTCACTTGATGGAGAGAAACACCTGCTTTCTACACATATTGTTGTTAATAAAGACCTGAAACAGAGTGATATCATAAATTTGAAAAACAGGATCAGGGAATCAGGCCGGGAAATGGGAATCAGCCACATTACCGTTGAAATCGATTTTCCCGGCGAAGATTGTATTTGTATAGATTGCGATTATTAGAAATATCAGGGATTAGAGGATCATGGAAAGGAGTTTTTGTTATGAGTGGAGGAGAAATAAATACTGATATATTGGGAGGGGATGAACTGGAAGAAAATATTGTTTTTGATCTGGCAGAATTATTCAAGACTATTGGTGATCCTACCAGAATAAAGATTCTGTATACCTTAAGCAAAGAAGAACTCTGTGTCTGTGACCTGTCAGAACAACTCGGCATGAGCCTTTCTGCTATATCACATCAGCTCCGTATCTTAAGGGCCCATAAATTGGTCAAGTTCCGTAAAGAAGGCCGCTCTGTTTTTTATTCCCTTGACGATGATCATGTTCTGTGTCTATTCAGTCAGGGCCTCCAGCATGTCCTGGAAGATAAATAATTATCTCCAGGGCATTTCAATTTTTAGTTCCCGCAAATTGTTAATATTTTCTTCAAAATGTATTACATTCTTTTCAAAAAAGTATCAGCATTTCTATAACTTAAACCCCAATTCTGGATAACCATCTTTAAAAATCAGCTGTTATTTTTTAAAAAGACGAATTATTTTAGACCCCCGCTCATATTATAGATGGTAGTTGTAATTAAAAAGCCGGAGACAAAATATACATTGTTTCAGGGGAGGGGTAAGATGAGTATTATTGATGAAGATTTTATTTATTTATTTCATGAAGGGAGGAATTATAAAACATATTCAGGGCTGGGGGCTCATATATGTAAAGAGGGAGGTGTTGAAGGTGTAAGATTTTCTGTCTGGGCACCTGGTGCCAGAAAGGTCAATCTGGCAGGGGATTTTAATAACTGGCAGGGTGACTTAAATCCTATGGAGAAGATAAAAAATTCTGCTATATGGACGACATTTGTTCCAGGTATAGGAAAGGGGGAATTGTATAAATACCAGATATATACGGGAACGGGGAAGCTTATATATAAAGCTGATCCCTATGCCTTTTACTCCGAGTTAAGACCCGGAACTGCCTCCAGGGTGTATCCACTGAATAGCTATCAATGGAATGATGAGAAGTGGATGGAAAAGAGAAAAAGAGAGGCTTATTATGATAAACCGGTGCTAATCTATGAACTTCATCCAGGCTCCTGGCGGAGAGATAAAAGTGGCAATTTTCTTGATTTTAGACAATTAGCTGATGAATTAGCGGTTTATTTGAAAGAAATGGGCTATACACACCTGGAACTCCTTCCAATAACAGAACATCCTTTTGACGGTTCCTGGGGATACCAGACAACCGGTTATTTTTCTGTTACCAGCAGATACGGCAGTCCTGATGATTTCAAATATTTTGTCGATATCTTACATCAGAATGAAATAGCAGTGATTCTTGACTGGGTCCCTTCCCATTTCTGTGTTGATGATCATGGATTGGCACAATTTGATGGGACCTGCCTTTATGAACCGGCTGATCCTTCTCTGGCATATAATGAGTGGTCATCACTGAATTTTGATTTCGGGAAAAAGGAGGTCTTGAGTTTCTTATTATCAAATGCTTACTACTGGTTTGATATTTTTCATATTGATGGTTTAAGGGTAGATGCAGTCAGTAACCTCCTTTACCTGAAGGGAAGGGAAAATAAAGCAGCAATAGAGTTTTTGAAGGATTTAAACAAAATTATCTTCAAATCATTTCCCGGGGTAATGATGATCGCAGAGGATTCTACCAACTGGCCCCTTGTTACATATCCAGTAGATGTGGGTGGATTGGGTTTTAACTTTAAATGGAATATGGGGTGGATGAATGATCTCCTTGAATACATTGAAAAGGATCCTGTTTACAGGAAATATCATCATCATCAACTGACTTTTTCCTTTATGTATATGTATTCAGAAAATTTTGTTCTCCCCCTGTCTCATGATGAAGTGGTCCATGGCAAGAAGTCTTTATTGAACAAGATGCCTGGTGATTACTGGCAGAAATTCGCCGGGCTCCGCTGCCTGTATGCCTATATGATGGCACATCCGGGGAAGAAGATGCTCTTTATGGGAGCCGAATTTGGCCAGTTTATAGAGTGGGATTACCAGAAGGAGCTTGACTGGTTTTTACTTGATTTTCCTATGCACAAAAAGCTTCATGAATATGTCAGGGATTTAAATCATTTCTACCTTAAGAGTCCGTCCTTATGGGATGCAGATTATCGTACAGAAGGTTTTGAATGGATTGATGCTGACAATAACGAACAGAGTATCCTTGTTTTTATCAGGAGATCTGTTACTGAGGATAGATATCTGATTGTTTTATCTAATTTTACACCTGTAGTTTACCGGAACTTCAGGATAGGGGTTCCGGAAAACACTTATTATAGAGAAGTATTTAATAGTGATGAAGAACGATATGGAGGGTCTGGAGTTAGAAACCCTGATAATATCAAGGTCTGTGATAAACCCTGGCACAATAGATCTTTTTCCATTAAAATAGATGTTCCGCCTCTTGCTACAATATTTCTCAGCCCGAAAAAGGATAAAGATATAAAAGAAAAAAATTAAGGGGGGAATCCTTTATGAATAAAAAGGAAATAATAGCTGTTCTGCTTGCTGGCGGAAAGGGCAGCAGACTGGAACCCTTGACTAAAAATACTGCCAAGCCTGCCTTGCCCTTTGGAGCACAGTACCGGATTATAGATTTTACGCTAAGTAATTGTACCAATTCCGGAATTGACACGATTGGTGTCCTTGTCCAATATAAGCCGTTTGAACTCAACTCTTATTTAAATAAACTAATGCTCAGGTTTCATGATATTGTCAAAGGAGGATTAACAATTTTACCCCCTTATTCAGGGAATAACGGGATGTCCTGGTACAAAGGGACAGCAAATGCGGTTTTTCACAATATTGAATATATTGAACAATATAATCCTGAATATTTGATTGTTCTGTCAGGTGATCACATCTATAAAATGAATTATCTATCCATGTTGAAATTTCATAAAGAAAAAAATGCTGATGTAACAATAGGGGTAGTGCCTGTTCCGCTAAAAGAAGCATCCCGGTTCGGTATACTGGATACAGACAAAGACTACAGAATAATTGAATTTCAGGAGAAACCTGAAAAACCGAAAAGCTGTCTTGCTTCCATGGGCATATATATCTATAAATGGGGAGTTCTAAAGAGATATCTCTCAGATCAGGATGAGCTGATAGATTTCGGGAAAAATGTAATACCTGCAATGCTCAAGAATAATGAAGCACTATATGCCTATAGATTTAATGGTTACTGGAAGGATATAGGAGTCATTGAGAGCTATTGGGAAGCACATATGGATTTATTGAAAAGAGATGGAATCAGGCTCTTATATGACAGGAACTGGCCTATTTATTCAGCATGTTTAAGTAATCTGCCACAGTATGTATCTCAAAAGGCAGTGATAAAGAACAGCCTGATAGCCTGCGGAGCCTGTATTTATGGAACCGTTATCAATTCCATAGTCTTTGAAAATAGTTATATCGGCTCAGGGACAGTCGTAAAAAATTCCATCATATTACCTGAAGCGAGAATCGGAAAGAACAGCAGGATAGAGAAAGGGATAATCGGCAGCAATACCATTATTCAGGATAATGTCAGGATCGGATACAGCCAGGGTGAAAAGAAGGAGCTGAGTATTGCAGTGATCGGTAACAACTGTCATATCAGTGAAGGTATGATAATTAATAATGGGAAAATACTGGATAGTGCTGAAAATTATTATCCAGTAGAAAATGTCCATTATGCATAGGGAGTGGGTTAAGATGGGACTGAAGATATTATTTGTTTCAGCTGAGGTTTCGCCTTTTTTCAAGACGGGGGGACTGGCAGATGTTGCCGGTTCTCTTCCGCTTGCACTGAAAAAAATGGGACATGATGTCAGGGTTGTCATGCCTGAATATAAGCTTATACCAGAAGAATACCGGAGAGAACTGAAGCATATCTGCCACTTCAGGACTATTCTCTCCTGGAGGAATGAATATATCGGTGTAAATACAATAAATCACAGAGGCCTGGATTATTACTTCATTGACAACAAGTCATTCTTTTATCAGGATAATATATATGAGTCTGATGCCAGGCATGTACAGTATGCCCTTTTCTGTAAGGCCGTACTGGATATGCTGCCATATATAGATTTTAAGCCTCACATAATTCACTGTAATGACTGGCATACAGGCCCTCTGTGCCTTTATTTGAAGGAGCTTTATAATAATGATTTTTATAGGGATATCAGGACGGTTTTTACTATTCACAATCTAAAATACCAGGGACAGTTCGGGACAGAGATAATTGAAGATGTACTGGGCCTTAATTTTTATGAACACTATAATAGAGGTGATATTATACATAACGGTCTGGTAAATTACATGAAGATGGGTATTATTTTCTCAGATATGGTGACCTCTGTCAGTAAGAGTTATGTAGAAGAGATCAGGACACCCTATTTTGGAGAGGGGCTGGATTATGCCATTCGAATGAGAGGAGAGAATGTTTACGGTATTTTGAACGGCCTGGATTATGAAGAATATAATCCCGGAAACGACTGTGATATTTACCATAATTATGATTCCAGTAATACGGAAGGAAAGCTTATTAACAAAAAAAGACTTCAGGAAGAGTTAAATCTTAAGCTGGATGCTGAACAGCCGCTTGTCGGCTTAATCAGCAGGTTCTATGAACAAAAGGGGCTTGATTTAATTATGGCTGTAATGGATGAGATTATGACATTAAACATACAGTTTGTAGTTCTGGGTACTGGAGAAGCAAAGTATGAGAACTTTTTCCGGGAATATGGGCTGAGGTACCCTGACAGGATATCAGCAAATATAAGGTATGATCATTCACTGGCGAAGAAGATTTATGCCGGAAGTGACCTGTTTCTGGTACCTTCCCGCTTTGAACCCTGTGGATTGACACAACTGATCAGCCTTAGATATGGCTCTATTCCCATTGTAAGGGAAACGGGCGGTTTAAGGGATACCATACAGCCCTATAATGAATATACCGGAGAAGGAAACGGTTTTTCTTTCAGGAATTATAATGCCCATGATATGTTATATACTATCAGACGGGCTGTAGATATCTATCGAAATAAGGATATATGGCGGACCCTGGTAATCAGGGGAATGGAGTCAGATTTCAGCTGGGATAAGTCAGCAGGGGAATATATTGCTCTTTATTCAGGGTTAGTAAATTGACGATTTTGAGGAAATATTCATATAATGTTATAGCTTTACCTGTTATTTGACAAGGAAGTGATTATATGAACCCTGATAGAGAATTGTATGATAGACTAATAAAGAGAATTCCGCCAGAAGATATGTTTTATGAGGGTGATGACCTGGGCATAGAATATAAAAAGAAATTTACCAGGTTTAGAGTATGGTCACCGGCAGCACAGGGAATAGAGCTTCTGATTTTTGAAAATGAGTTTAGTACTGAGCCTGTTCTTAGAAAGGAATTTGCCAAAAGCATCCAGGGCACCTGGTTTGTTGAAGTTGAAGGAGATCTGGCTGGCAAGTATTTTTTGTATAAAGTAAATATAGAGGGCAAGATCAAAGATGTTGTTGATCCATACACAAGGGGCTTAAGTGCAAATAGTAGGCTGGGGCTGATAGTTGACCTTAAGGCAACTGATCCTGAAAACTGGGATAATGATAAAGGAGTTGTCCTTAAAAATCCCCAGGATGCAGTGATTTATGAAGTTCATGTTAAGGACTTTTCTTCATCACCATTTTCATGAATATCAAATAAGGGTAAATTTCTTTCTTTTACAGAAAGGGATACCCGCAATAAAGAGGGGATGAAGACAGGACTGGATCATCTGATAGAACTTGGGATTACCCATGTACATCTCCTGCCTGTTTTTGATTTTGCTACTGTAAATGAATATTCTCATGATGATTATAATTGGGGTTATGATCCGTATTTTTATAATGTGCCGGAAGGTTCTTATGCCAGTAATCCGTCTGATGACAGCAGAATAAGAGAATTTAAAAAAATGATCAAGGTACTCCATGAAAATAAGATTGGTGTAATCATGGATGTTGTTTATAATCATAGTTTTGCTGCTATAGATTCACCATTTAATATCCTCTTTCCAGGATATTACTACCGTTTTGACAGTTCAGGTTATTATTCTAACGGCTCCGGAACCGGTAATGAACTGGATACTGAGAAAGCAATGGTAAGAAAGTTTATAGTAGATTCCTTGATTTACTGGACAAAAGAGTATCATATTGATGGTTTCCGTTTTGACCTGATGGCTTTGTATGATCAGGAAACCATGAAAATTATTGAAAAAGAATTGCTCAAAATCAACCCATCACTTCTTTTGTATGGTGAGCCCTGGACAGGGGGGCAGACAACCCTGGATCCGTCAAAAAAGATGGTGAAAGGCAGGCAGAAGGGGACGAGGATTGCCGTATTTAATGATCATTTCAGGAATGCAATTAAAGGTGACAATGACGGCATGGGCAGGGGTTTTGTTTCACTGGCCCCTTTTCAGGGTGAGTTTATAAAAAAAGGTGTAGCCGGAAGTATAGAATATGATGACAGGATAAAGGATTTCGCTCTGGAACCATCTGAGACGGTAAATTATGTCTCATCACATGATAATCTGACACTCTGGGATAAGCTTAGAAAATCCAATCCCGGAATGAGTGAAGAAGATTGTATCAGAATGGACCTCCTGGCACAGGGAATTGTTTTTACCTCTCAGGGTATTCCCTTTTTACATGGCGGGGAAGAGATGCTGAGAACCAAATACGGCCATCACAACAGCTATAATGCCGGGATAGAAATAAATCAGTTAAAGTGGGAGAGAAAAAGTAAATACAAATATGTTTTTGACTATTATAAGGGATTGATTAGGCTGAGAAAAGAGCATCCTGCTTTCAGGATGACTGACAGCCGGCAGATAAAGAAACATCTTTTCTTTTTCAAAACACATGTTGATACTGTAGGATTTATCCTGAAAGACCATGCCAACCAGGATCCCTGGAAAGACATTATAGTATTCTATAACCCGCACACAAAAGAAATAGAATTCTTGCTGCCTGAAGGGGAATGGTATATAGCAGCAAGGGATCTAATGATCGGTGCCGGGATTCCTGGTCCAGTGACAGAGAGTGTCCTGGTACCGCCTATAAGTATGATGATTTTATACCGCTAATTTTTGACATTAGTTCTGGAATAGGATATCATAATTATAGTAGTTATTGCTGCAGAAAAAAGGGGCGCATATATAAAGAAGCAGTAGAATTGGAGAAAAGAAGCAGGGTTTTTCAGCAATTAGCTGAGGAGGAAAAAAGCATCGGGAGAATATGGAAAATATAGTAGACCTGGTAGACAGGCCGAACAGCCGGCTGGAAAATGCTGAAGGGTATCATATGGATGAATACTGAATCAAAACCGACTGTCCATCAGTCGGTTTTCTAATTCCCCTTGCAGGTTTTTATTTTTTTTTGGGGAATATATATCTTGAAGGAGTGATCAAGATTGGCAGAAAAATTGTTTTTACTGGACGGACATAGTTTAGCACACAGGGCCTTTTATGCCTTGCCGCTATTACAGAACAAAGATGGTGAATACACAAATGCAGTATATGGTTTTGCCAGAATGTTATTGAGGCTTATTGAAGATGAAAAACCTGATTATATGATTGTTGTCTTTGATAGAAAGGAACCTACTTTCCGTCACAAAGAGTATCCAGATTATAAAGGAAATAGAAAGGAGATGCCTGAAGAGCTTGGCCCCCAGTTTCCTCTCATCGAGGAGTTTTTAAAGGGTTTGAATATAGCAACTATCAGTAAAGCAGGTTATGAAGCTGATGATATCATAGGGGCACTCGCGAAGAAGGCTGAAGCAGAGGGCATGGAGGTCAGAATAGTTACAGGCGACAGGGATTCCCTGCAGCTGGTAGATGACAGGATTAATGTACTTTATACAAAAAGGGGAATAAGTGATATTGAAAAATATGATTATAAAAAGGTAGTTGAGAAATATGAACTGGAGCCTGAACAGCTCAAAGATATGAAAGGATTGATGGGAGACAGCTCTGATAATATCCCCGGAGTTCCCGGTATTGGTGAAAAGACAGCTATTTCTCTTTTGAAAGAGTTTTCATCACTGGAAAATCTTTTAGCAAATATTGATAAAGTATCAGGCAAAAAACGGAAAGAGCAGCTAACTGAGTTTGCAGAACAGGCCCGCTTAAGCAAAGTCCTCGGGACCATAATTGTCGATGTTCCGCTGGATATTGATTTTTCGGAATGCAGGACAGGTGAACCGGATAATGATATTCTTATTCCGCTTCTGGAGAGACTGGAATTTGCCAGTATTATGGAACAATATAAGAGGAAAGAGCAGATTGATCTTACAGATCTATCCCTTAAAGAACTTCACACAGAAAAGGAAATCAGGAGTCTTTTTGAGAGGATAAAAGGCAATGGGAAGATGGCCTTTGATTTGATCCTGGACAATTATGAATATCCGGTAAGGGCTGAAGTACTGGGCTTTTTTCTCGCTTTAGATAATAAGGAAATTTACAGCCTGCCATTTAATGATAATATACTGGAGCTGTTTTCTGAGCTTTTTGCAGACAGCAGTCTTGAGAAATATATTTTACACGGTAAGGAAAGCTTCATAGTATTAAAGTCCAGAGGCATTTCACTTAAGGGCTTTGTCTTTGAACCTTTATTATGTACATATTTACTGAATCCATCTGATACCCTGCCCTCTCTGGAAGAACAATTAAGGAAAGAACTGGGGCTTATCATACCTGACGGAGTATCAGACAAAAATAAAAACGGGATTATCTTATCCAGGATGTATGAATTGAAGGAAAAACTTGATAAAAAGCTGTCTGAGGCAGGACTTTTAGATTTATATAATGAAATTGAGATACCCCTTGTAGAGGTACTGGCTGAACTGGAACTGAACGGTATAAAGATTGACCAGTCTTATCTTGAAAGCCTTTCAGAGAAATGGGAAGGGGAACTGGATTCCATTACCCGGGAGATATATAAATGTACCGGAGAGGAGTTCAATATAAATTCTCCAAAACAATTAGGCTTTATTCTTTTTGAAAAACTGGGGCTGCCGGTTATTAAAAAAACAAAGACCGGTTATTCTACCAGTATCGAGGTTCTGGAAGAATTGCAGGATAAGCATGTCATAATCTCTTTGATCATGGAGTACAGGCAGCTTGCAAAACTAAAATCTACTTATGTAGATGCTTTACCTCCTCTGGTTAATGAAAAGACAGGAAGATTACATACCAGTTTTAATCAAATGGTTACAGCCACAGGGAGGTTGAGCAGTACTGACCCTAATCTCCAGAATATCCCTGTAAGGACTGAAGAGGGAAGAGAGATAAGAAAGGCTTTTATACCTGAAGGGGAGGATTATCTCCTGTTATGTGCTGATTACTCCCAGGTTGAGTTAAGGGTACTGGCTCATATCAGTGGAGATGAAAACCTTATAAAGGCATTTAGAAATGGCCGGGATATCCATACAGAGACTGCTGCTGAAATTTTTGGTGTCAGCGCAGAAGAGGTTACACTGGATATGAGGAGACATGCCAAGGTTATTAATTTTGGTATAGCCTATGGGATGAGTTCTTTCGGACTGGCCAGGGATCTGAATATTTCCAGGAAAGAGGCAGAGGATTATATTGCTAAATATTTTGACCGTTTCCCGGGTGTTAAAGAATATATGGATGAGATAATTAAAAAGGCAGAGACAGATGGTTTTGTAACAACTATATTTAACCGCAGAAGGTATATACCGGAAATAAAGAGCAGGAATATCCACAGGAGGAATTTTGCCAGAAGGACAGCGATAAATACTCCAATACAGGGTAGTGCTGCCGATATTATGAAAAAAGCAATGATTGATGTTTATGAGAGACTGAAAAGAGAAAAATACCGGGCTAAAATGCTTCTGCAGGTTCATGATGAACTGGTTTTTGAGGTCCATAAAGATGATCTGGAAAAGACAGCCAGAATGCTGAAAGAAGAGATGGAAAATGCAGTCATACTGAAGGTACCCCTGCTTGTTGATCTGAGCATAGGGAAAAACTGGAGGGATAAGGAAGACTATCATATTTAGGGGGATAGAATATGCCTGAACTGCCTGAAGTGGAAACTATCGTCCGGGGATTAAGGAAATCGGTAACCGGACATGTCATCGAAGAAGTGATAGTGAGAGAAAAAAAAATAGTGGCCTTTCCATCGGTTGAGGAATTCAGGAAAGGTTTAAGAAAAAGGTCTATAAGAGGAGTTGAGAGAAGGGGCAAGTATATTCTGCTTGGACTCGGGGAAAATAAAAGCCTGATTATTCATCTGCGGATGACAGGAAAATTATTGTTAAAGCCGCGGGAGATGGAATATGACAAACATGAGCATATTATATTTGAACTGGATAATAGCCTGGACCTCAGGTTTCATAATATAAGGAAATTCGGCCGTATGTATCTGGTTGAAAACCGTTATGAAACTGTAGGAGGGTTCAATAAGTTAGGGCCGGAACCTCTGGCAGATGAATTCACCTTTGAACTGTTCCGGGAGATGCTTTCCGGCAGAAAGACCAATATAAAGGCACTGCTACTTGACCAGAGTTTTCTCGCTGGATTGGGGAATATCTATACTGATGAGGCCCTTTTTCATGCACAGATTTCACCTGAGCGGAATTCCAGTTCACTTAATGAAAGGGAAATCAGGGATTTATATAATTCAATCCGTAAAGTATTGAGAGAGGGGATTGAATCAGGCGGGACATCATACAATGATTACCGCGATGTGAATGATGAAAAGGGAAATTACCAGTATCACTTAAAGGTTTATCAAAGAGAAGGCAGGGAATGTATAAACTGTGGTGCTGAAATTATCAGAAAAAAAATAGCCGGCAGGGGAACACATTTCTGCCCGCATTGCCAGAAATAAGGGTTTACAGGCAATCTCTGTTTTAACCTTATTTTATTCCACCTCATATAATAAAAATGCTACAGAAAAATTATATAGGGGTGGATATTAATGGTTGCTGAAAATATATGGCCACTTATCCTTCTTGGAATAGCCATCAGCATAGATGGTTTTGCGGTTGGAATCTCATATGGAATACGCGGCATAAAAATCGGCCTTTTACCATTAGCTCTGATTGGCAGTATTTCTGCGGTCGTAATATACTTAAGCAGTTCCCTGGGGGCTTTTTTTGCTGATTTTACCGGTATAGGCCCGGGGAGGAACATTGGGGGGATGGTCCTGGCAGCTACCGGTTGCTGGCTTATTTATTCTACATACAGGAATAAGGATAATTCTTCTTCTTCCAGCAAAAAGCTTTTATTTTCTTTAAGGATTAAGCAGCTGGGCATAATAATTAATATTTTGAGGGAACCTGCTGCAGCTGACTTTGACAGGTCAGGGACAATAAATCATTTTGAAGCTGTTTTTCTGGGTCTTGCCCTTGCCCTGGATGCTCTGGGAGCTGGTTTTGGGGCAGGGATGATTGGTTTTTCCGGACCGTCAGCTCCTCTTCTAATTGGACTTTTAAGCATCCTACTTGTTTTTACCGGCAGTTTCTTTGGCAAAAGGCTTGGTAATGTTTTGCCTCAACATTTTAAAGTTGTACCTGGTTTAATTATATTATTTCTTGGAATACTTAATCTTCTTTGATATCTAATGAAAAAATGAAAAAAGGAGCAGACAGATGATTATTGGTTTAACTGGTGGTATTGCTTCAGGTAAGAGTACAGTCAGTAATTATTTAAGAGAACTGGGGGCTTATATCATTGATGCAGATCAGCTGGCCCACAGCATTATAAAAAGAGATAAACCTGCTTATCTGAAAATTGTAGAACATTTCGGCAGGATTATCCTGGATGAAGACGGAGAGATAAACCGCTCCAGGCTTGCAGAAATAATATTCAATGATTATGACAAAAAAAGAGAGCTGGAAGAGATTACCCATCCCTTTATTCTTGCTGAAATATATGAAAAAATAGAGGAGATGAAGGATAAATATCGAATTATTATTATTGATGCACCATTGTTATTTGAAACAGGATTGGACAGGGTAGTTGATGAAACCTGGCTTGTATATGTGGATAGGGAAATACAGCTGAAGAGGCTTATGGGAAGAGATCAATTAAGCTTCCGGGAGGCAGTCAAAAGGATTGAAGCACAGATGCCGCTGGAAAAAAAGAAAGAGCTGGCGGATTTTGTAATCTATAATAATGGCAGTATAAAGCAATTGAAATCAATAGTTCACAAAAAATGGAGGGCTTTACATGAAAAGAAAAAGGATTGCTTTAATAGCTCATGATAAAAAAAAGAATGACATGATTGAGTTTGTAAAAAAGAATCGTGATATGCTGATTCAGTGCGATCTTGTAGCTACGGGGACTACAGGAAAACTTATAGTAGATCAGGTAGGTTTGCCAGTGGAGAGAATGGAGTCAGGTCCCCTTGGCGGTGATCAGATGATTGGTGCAGAGATTGCCAAGGAAAGGATAGATGGTGTAATATTCTTAAGAGACCCTCTGACCTCTCAGCCCCATGAACCCGATATTACCGCATTACTCAGGGTTTGTGATGTGCACAATACGCCTCTTGCCACCAATCTGGCTACAGCAGAGCTTATTATACAGGGACTTTTAAATGAAGAATTATGAGCTGTTCATATTTTAAAGAAATAATCAGTATATTAGTAATAGCCGGCTATTTGCAGCAAAGAATATAATAAAAAAATACGGTGGTGAAATGGTGGATAAGAACAAGAAAAGACGGGTCTTTTTATTCATCTTATTATTGATTATGTCTTTCACTCTGGTATCTTTGAGGGGCAACTGGTTCTGGCGCCTGATTTATCCGCTGGAATATGATGATATTATAGTGTCAAATGCCAGAAAATACGGCCTGGATCCTTCTCTGGTAGCGGGTATCATATATGTAGAGAGCAAGTTTATACCTGATGCCAGGTCACATCGTGGTGCTTTAGGTTTAATGCAGATCATGCCTGAAACAGGGAAATGGATTGCTGACAGATTGTCTTTAACAGGATTTACAGAAGATAAATTGCTGGATCCGGAGATTAATATAATGTGCGGCTGTTGGTACCTCGCGGACCTTAAAAGGCAGTTTGAGGAGATGATAATTGTACTGGCAGCATATAATGCCGGAAGAGGTAATGTTAAGAAATGGCTTGACAATAAGCACTGGGATGGCCGCCTTGCATCTATTGATGTACTGCCTTTTGAAGAGACCAGAAAATATTTAAAATCAGTTGTAAAGATATCTGAAAAATACAGGAAAATATATTACTATGACTAAACAGAAAACAATGTCGAAAAAAGTAGGAAAATAGGAATTCATGAAGAATTATGTTGACTTTTCCATGGATTTATATTAATATTAAAAATATGTTTATGACATATGTCACGCTCAAGATAACGTTAATAATTGTTAATTTTTTAACTTGCTTTTTGCTTAAAAGCATAAAAATTTTTATTGGGGGGTGTTATGGACAGGCGAAATAATCAGGTATTTTAGTAGAAAAAGTAGTTTAGAGAGGTAAGACAAAATATTCTTAAACAGCTTTTATTTTAGAAATGAGGAGGGAAAATTTTTATGAGTAAAAGAAGTTTAGTAGTTGCATTAATGCTTATGCTTTTATTTGTTACAGGTCTTATTTCTGCTGTAAGTAATGATACCTTTGTTGATATTGACATGGGAAATATTGATAGCCTTGATCCTCACTGGCAGTATGACTCAGCCAGTGCTGAGATTGTTGCAAATGTTTATGAAAACCTGATTCAATTTAAGCCGGGAAGTGTAACAGAATTTGAGCCATTACTGGCTACAGAAGTTCCTTCAGTAGAAAACGGCTTAATAAGAGATGGTGGAAAAACATATGTATTCCCGATCCGGGAAGGGGTTATTTTTCATAATGGTAATGACTTAACGCCGGAAGATGTTAAATACAGTTTTTTAAGGGCCTTGATTCAGGAACGTAGCGGCGGGCCTGTCTGGATGCTTTATGAACCGCTTTTTGGAATCGGCAGTTCACTGTCATCAATTTCAAAAGAGCTGGTAGGGGTTGAAGATCCAAAAGAATTGACCCCTGAACAATCTGCAAAGGTATATGCCTATCTGGAAAAGGCCATCGAAATAGATGGTAATAATGTCATATTCCATCTCCCTGAACCATATCCTCCATTTTTAAGTATACTTGTCCGGGATAACGGGGTTTCTGCTATTCTTGACAAAGAATGGACTATCGCCCAGGGTGACTGGGATGGAGAACCTACATCTATTGCAAAATATCATGATCCATCAAAAGAGGCAGATCCTCTTTATGACAAGATGAATGGTACTGGTCCATATAAGTTGACAGAGTGGATTAATGGTGAGCGTACAGTATTAACTGCTTTTGAAGGTTACTGGCGTGAACCTGCCAGAATCAGGACTATTATCATCAGGTCTGTTGATGAGTGGTCAACACGTAAATTGTATCTTCAACGCGGAGATGCAGATTGTGTTTATGTTGACTTGCAATATCTAAATCAGGTTGAAAATATGGATGGTGTTAATGTTGTAAAAGACCTGCCGCGTCTTTCAAATACCAGCGGCATAATGAACTTTAATATAGTAACTGAAGGTAACCCTGATGTACACAGTGGTAAACTGGATGGCAAGGGTGTTCCTTCTAATTTCTTCAGTGATATACATGTCAGAAAGGCCTTCAGTTATGCAATGCCTTATCAGATATATATTGATGAAGTAGTGCAGGGTATGGGTAAACAGGGAAGAGGCCCTATTCCAGAACCATTCCTTGGCTATGATGAAAATTCTCCTGTATATGAATTTGATTTAGTTAAGGCTGAAGAAGAATTTAAAAAGGCCTTTAACGGAGAACTGTGGGAAAAGGGTTTTGAGATTACACTGCTTTACAATACAGGAAATGATCAGCGTAAAACTGCCGTTGAAATGCTCAAGTATTATATAGAACAGATCAATCCCAAGTTTAAGGTAAATGTCCGTGGTATTCAGTGGGCAACTTATCTTGATAAATTGTCTGCCGGCCAATTTACCCTTGGGTTTATGGGCTGGGGTGCTGATTATGCTGACCCGCACAACTTTACAGTTCCATATATGAGAAGTGATGGGACCTTTGGAGGATTTAAAGGTGAAGACTATATTAAATGGGCCAGAGAAAATGTTGATCCTTTAGTAAATGAAGGTGCTTCTACTGCTGATCCGGAAAGAAGACTGGAGATTTATAAACAATTACAGAATATTGCCTATGAAAATGCACTGGATATCTATCTGTATCAGCCTACCGGCAGCTATGTCTTCAGTGATAAAGTAAAAGGCTTTGTTTATGATCCTATCCTTGAACCAGGTTTATATTTCTATAATCTGTATAAGGAGTAGTCTTTTCTTAAATAATATGTTTTTGATTTGAAAGAGGGGGGATCCCCCCTCTTTCAAACATAATGTAAAGGTGTTTTTGTCTAAACTGTAACAGGAAGGGATAAATAATGTTTTCATATATAGTAAGACGTATTCTTATTCTGCCTATTATTTTACTGGGCGTTACATTATTAATATTCAGCATGATAATGAGTTTAAGTCCTTATGAAAGGGTAAGTGCTTATGTCAAGGATCCCGCCCAGCTAAAGGGCGGTGTGGCACAACTGGATGCACTGATTGAAAAACATGGCCTGAATGATCCCTGGTATCAGCAGTATGGCCGCTGGCTGGGTAATGCTGTAAGGGGTGATTTCGGCTGGTCTGAATCAGCTGGGGCGCCAGTTACTCAGGCTATCAGGGAACGTTTTGCTGCAACTTTTGAAATAACTCTTTTTGCCCTATTACCGGTTATACTTGGCGGTGTTTTACTTGGTATTTTTGCAGCAGTTCATCATAATGATCCCTGGGACCATATTAGCAGAATTTTATCTATAATAGGATGGTCTTTTCCTACATTTGTTTTTGGATTAATTGTTCTAATGATCTTTTATGGCGTTCTAGGCTGGTTTCCTCCTGGAAGACTCGATAACTGGGCATTGAGTATTGTTAATTCTCCTGAATTTACTAATTATACCGGGCTTTATGTTCTTGATAGTATTTTGAACTTGAATTTTCCTGTTTTATTAAATGCCCTGCGTCATCTTGTCGCTCCTGTTTTTTCTATTTCTATATTATGGTGGGCTTTTTTAATGAGGATTACCAGATCCAGTATGCTTGAAACATTACAGAAGGAATATATAAGGACAGCCCGGTCCAAAGGCCTGAAAGAAAGAACACTTATTTATAAACATGCGGTTAGAAATGCACTGATACCGGTTGTTACAGTTTCCGGCCAGATGGTCATCGGCCTGATGGGCGGGCTGGTAGTTGTGGAATCAATCTTTGATATCAGGGGTATGGGAAAGTTTCTGGCAGATGCTGCACAACAGCTCGATTACGCTGGAGTACTTGGCGGTGCTATTTATTTTGGCTTTATATTGATAATTATAAACCTGATTGTTGATGTTTCATATGCACTGATAGACCCCAGAATTAGATTGGAGTGATATGGTTGGAATGGCAAGAGATTGTATATAAATTATTGAAGAATAAGATTTCCCTGATTGGCTTGGTAATTATAATAGTATTGGGTTTAATCGCTATATTTGCACCATGGATAGCCCCTCCCCAGAATCCTGATCAGCCTTATTATATTCCCAGGGCAGGCTGGGGTAATGAACCAAAACCTCCGAGCAGGGAACACATATTTGGTACAGCTGAGGGACAGTATGATATTTTTTATGGGATTATCTGGGGAAGCAGGACTGCTTTCATCATTGGTTTTACAGTTGTTGGTATCAGTTCTTTAATCGGGATAATTTTAGGAACTATTTCCGCATATTACGGTGGATGGATAGATGAAATCATTATGCGGGTTACTGATATCTTTATGTCAATACCCTTTACTATTGCTGCCATTGTTATGACAACAATTCTCGGCAGGGGTCTCGGTAATATTATGATTGCCTTGATTACTTTCAACTGGATGTCAACGGCACGGTTAATGCGTTCACAGGTCCTTTCTATAAAAAATGAAGAATTTGTACAGGCTGCAAGGGCATTAGGGGCAAATGATTTCAGGATAATTTTTAAGCATATTATTGTAAATACCATTTTTCCTGTCCTGATCCAGGCCTCTATGAATATGGGTTCAATTGTAATTACTGCATCTACCCTTAGTTTTCTGGGTATAGGTACTCCAGAAGGATACGCTGACTGGGGACAGATGATTTCTTATGCACGGAACTGGATACTGGGTACCCAGGGTAATGCCCTGAAATATTGGTTTACAGTGCTTATTCCCGGAACTGCTATAACATTATTCTGTTTGTCCTGGAATTTAATTGGTGATGCTTTTAGAGATATACTTGATCCGAAAATGCAGTCCTGAGAAAATGACAAGAAAGAAGGTGAGTCATTTGGATAGAGAGAAATTGCTTGAAGTGAGAGATTTAAAAACTTATTTTTATACAGAAAACGGTATATCAAAGGCTGTTGACGGAGTCAGTCTGGAAATATATCCTGGTGAAACCCTTGGTATTGTTGGAGAATCAGGATGTGGAAAGAGTATAACCTCACTTTCCATCATGAGATTGATACAGGAACCACCTGGCAGGATAGTAGGAGGAGAGATATTATTTAAAGGCAAAGATCTCACTAAATTAAGTCAGGATGAGATGAGAAAAGTAAGGGGAAACGAAATATCCATGATTTTTCAGGAACCGATGACTTCCCTGAATCCCGTATTTACTGTAGGTTATCAGATATCAGAAGCCATCATGCTGCATAAAAAAGCGAGTAAAAAAGAGGCCATGGAACAGGCAATAGATATGCTCCGTAAAGTTGGCATTCCTTTACCGGAGCAGCGGTTTCATGAATATCCCCATCAATTAAGCGGGGGTATGAGGCAGAGGGTAATGATTGCCATGGCCCTGTCCTGTAATCCGGAATTATTGATAGCGGATGAGCCTACAACAGCCCTGGATGTTACCATCCAGGCCCAGATACTTGATCTGATGGAAGACCTGAAGGAAAAATTCAATATGTCCGTAATGATGATAACACATGATCTGGGGGTAATAGCTGAAGTGTCTGACCGTGTTGCGGTTATGTATGCCGGAAAAGTGGTAGAATATACGGATGTTAAAACATTATTTGACAACCCCCGCCACCCATATACCTGGGGTTTATTGAATTCCATTCCGCGTCTTGATAAAGATGTCGATAAACTTCTTGCAATTCCAGGTGTTGTTCCAGACTCGTCCAACTATCCTGCAGGCTGTAGATATAATACAAGGTGTCCTTTGGCCAGGGAAAGATGTTTTGCCGGGGAACCCGGGCTTATTGAAATTGAAGAAGGGCATACAACAAGATGCTGGTATTCCGAAGAGATAGATGACTTAAGAAATAAAGGTGAGTTTTGATAAGAAATGAGGTGAATTTCTTGGGAGAAGAAAAAAAGATTTTAGAGGTAAAAAACCTGAAGAAATACTTTCCAGTAAAAACGGGTGTTTTCAGAAAAACAACGGGCTATGTAAAGGCCGTTGATGATGTCAGTTTTTATATAAGAGAAGGGGAAACACTGGGTTTAGTCGGCGAATCAGGTTGCGGAAAATCAACAACTGGTGCAGTTATATTAAGGCTGCTGGATGCAACAGACGGGGAAGTGATTTTTGGGGGTAAAGATATACTGGCCCTGAACAGGAGGGAGATGCGGGAAATTCGGAAAGAGATGCAGATAATTTTTCAGGATCCATATGCATCATTGAATCCCCGTATGACTGTAGAAGAGATAGTAGGAGAGCCCCTGGTAATCCATAAAATGGTTAGCAGCAAAAAGGAGAAAAAAGAAAAGGTTGTTGAACTACTGGAGAATGTAGGCCTGACAGCTGACCAGATGAGCCGGTTTCCTCATGAATTCAGCGGAGGCCAGAGGCAGAGAATTGGTATAGCACGGGCACTGGCAGTTGGCCCCAAACTGATTATTGCTGATGAACCTGTGTCAGCACTTGATGTTTCGATTCAGGCACAGGTAATAAATTTGCTGCAGGAATTACAGGAAGAATTCGGCCTGACTTATTTGTTTATCGCTCATGATTTGAGTGTAGTTAAGCATATCAGTAACCGGGTTGCTGTAATGTATCTTGGAAAGATTGTGGAGATTACAGGCAAATATGATTTATATGATAACCCGCTGCATCCTTATACCCGCTCTTTATTATCTGCAATTCCTCTGCCAGAACCCGGTAAAAAGAAGGAAAGGATAATACTGGAAGGCGATGTTCCAAGTCCCGTGGATCCGCCTGCTGGATGTCACTTTCATCCCCGCTGTCCCATGGCAAAAGATATCTGTAGGGAAAAAACACCTGTGCTTAAAGAATACACTCCGGGGCACTTTGCCTCCTGTCATTTGCTGGACCAGTAAGAGATTATTAATGATATCAACAGATATCAGATAAGTATAGGAGTTGAGGATGGTGAATATTAATTATAAATCCAAAAAGGATGTAATTATTGAAAATGCTTATCTTGATCCTTTCTTCAAGATAGAGGAACTGGCCCGGATGGCTGGTACGACCTCAAAATATGTCCGTACGATATTATCAGAATCAAAGATTTCATTGATGGAATTGAGAAAAGAATATGCCCGTAAAATAGAGGACCGGGAATACAATCCTTTGGAGAGAATGGTATTAAGCTGTTTCCTGAAAACACCATTCCTATCAGTGGAAAACATTGAGGAAGTTGATGAGTTGTTATTGAATAATTCCCAGGATATAAATGATATAGCAGATCATATTCAGGAAAGATTTTATTACAGGTCCTATAAATATATGTATAGAAACAGGTGTTGGGCTTTAGCTACTGTTTTTTTAGACAATTTTATTTTCAGCTCAGATAAAGAACTTTTATCAATGCCTGAACTAATAGAAATGATGAATAGAATAATATCAGCGAAAAGAGCTGATCTTTCCAGTATAGAATTTACTGTAGATTTATCGACAGAGCAGTTGGGTAAACACTTGAAGATTAATAACTTCTGTCCTGTTTTAAGATTAAAACAAATGCTTTCCTCAAATGGTGATATAGCAGCTTTAGTTCTGATTTATTTTAATGCCCGTCAAATTTCTTTTTCTTTGTCCCATAATGGCGGGCTTATAATCAATCACAAAGAGAGCTGACTGAATAATACTGAAAAATAGAGAATGTTTTTACACCTCTCCGGGGGTGTTTATTTTTTTTAAAAATCTTACCTCAGTTTTCTTATTTATGTATAATATTTTAAATTACTGTTTATAATATGAGTAATACAAGAAAAGAGGGGGGATTTGTAATGGCAATTGAAGAATTAACAAAAAAAGAACAGATCATTAATTTCGCCCAGAGTGATCCATTTTTGAAGATCAGTGACATTGCAGAATATGTGCAGACAACACCCAGATATGTAAGGACAATTTTGTCTGAGGCCAATATATCCTTGATGAAATTAAGGGAAAAGTATGCCAGAAATATGGAGAAAAGGCTGAAGAGTGATGAGCATAGTGAATTACAGGCAAAAGTTAGTTTGCGGGATGAATATAGTTATAATAGTCTGGTTACCAGCAAAATTGAGATTGAAAAAGCTGATGAGAATCTTTATCCGGATATTGAGCGTTTCCGTGAAAGTGATGAGCTGGTGCGTATTTTTCAGATCCAGTCAGTTGATGATAAGCCTTATTGTATTCATGAATTGATAACATATATGGAAAGAGATATCAACAGGGAAAGATTGGAGAATCTGGAATCTGTATATGATTTGCTGGGCAGGAAAGGGATCAATAATCTTCAGTTTATGAATAATATCATCACTATTGAAAGCCCGTCAGAACCTGTTAACAGGCATTTTCAAGGTGTCGATAATATTATTCTTAATAAAAGAATGGTGTTATTAAATAAGATCCCGATTGGTATTGAAAAAATGTATATAAGGGCTGATCTGGCCAAGGTAGAGTTTGCGGGTGAACTTGTTATCTGAAGTTAGTGTAAAATAAGTTTTGGAGAAATATTAAAATAAAATAGAAAGAAGACTCCGTATTTGATAAAATGTTAAGTGACAAACAAAACATTTAGAAAGGAGTCTTCTTATGAATACTATTATACAAC